>NZ_WLZY01000003.1:300000-528321 GCF_010122465.1 Phytoactinopolyspora mesophila
TGCTGATCCAGGACCTGTGGCCCGACACAGTGGTGAACAGCGGCTTCATGCACGATGGCCGGCTTCTCAATGCCGCTGTGCGAGGTTTGCACGCATTCTGCAACATCGCCTACCGGCGGGCGTCGTCGGTGATGGTCACCGCTCCAAGCATGGCGGACGTGATCAGTGAGCGAGGCGTGCCCACTGACAAGTTGTCGCTCGTTCCGAACTGGATCGACGAATCGGTGTTCCGCCCGGTGCCACGGAACCCGGACTTGGCGAGAAAGCTGGGGCTCGACGGTTTTGTCGTGATGTACGCCGGCAGCCTGGGCGGTCTGCAAGGGCTGGACACCGCAATCGAAGCGGTCCAGTTGCTGACGGACGTCGCCGATCTGCGGTTGGTATTCGTTGGGACCGGGGTCGCAGAGGACCGGTTGAGAGCCGCGGCCGACGGTATGCCGAACGTACATTTCCTGGGTCAGCAGCCGGTCGAGCAGATGGCCGACCTGATGGCCCTGAGCGATGTCCAGCTCGTCAGTCTGCAAGATCTGCCGATGTTCCGGGCAACCCTGCCCAGCAAGGTGCAAGCAACCCTGGCGGCCGCTCGGCCGATCGTCGGCGCGGTGGCGGGCGACGCCGCGCGAATCATCACCGAGTCCGGCGCGGGCGTCGTCGTGCCTCCAGGGAATCCGCACGAGCTTGCCGCCGCCTTGCGGCGGCTGTACTCACTCAGCCAGGGCGACCGGGAGTCGATGGGATACGCCGGGCGCCAATTCTATGAGGACACGTTGTCCGCGCGCGTCGGCAGTGCAGCTCTCGCTGCGGCACTCGAGCGCGCGGCGATGAACGGCGAGGGGGCTTGAGGCCGGCAAGGAGGGGAATGTATGACCGATCAGGTATCCGGTACCAGCATTTTGATCACAGGGGGGACGGGCTCGTTCGGCAGCGCCATGACCCGTCGCATGCTGAACAGGGGCTGCGCAGAGGTCCGCGTGCTGAGCCGGGACGAGGCCAAACAAGACGGCATGCGCCGCCGGTTCAACGAAGACCGACTGCGCTTCTATCTCGGCGACGTCCGCGATCCTGCCGCCGTCGCCAGTGCCTGCCGTGACGTTGACTACGTGTTCCACGCCGCAGCGCTGAAACAAGTGCCCTCGTGCGAGTTCTTTCCGGTAGAGGCGGTGCGCACGAACGTGCTCGGAAGTGCCAACGTGGTGGAGGCGGCACGAGCGAACGGGGTGCGCACGGTCGTGTGCCTCAGCACCGACAAGGCCGTCTACCCAGCGAACGCGATGGGCATGTCCAAGGCCTTGATGGAGCGGGTCGCGATGGCTTATTCACGTGGCCGGAACACAGGAGACACGGTGGTTTGCACCGTGAGGTACGGGAACGTGCTCTGCTCGCGAGGCTCCGTGGTTCCCCTGTTCATCGAACAGGTGCGGAACGGAGCTCCGCTTACTGTCACCGACCCCCGGATGACGCGATTCCTCATGTCGATGGACGATGCGATCAGCCTGGTGGAACGCGCGTTCACCTTCGCCCAGACAGGCGACCTCTTCGTCCGAAAGGCACCGGCCAGCACGGTGGACATCCTCGCCCGGACCGTCGCTCGGCTCTTTGGCGTGGAACCAGTGGTGAACACGATCGGTGCAAGGTTCGGAGAGAAGTTCCACGAGACCCTGGTCGCGCGAGAGGAACTCGCCCGAGCCGAAGACCACGGCGAGATGTTCCGGATTCCGCTGGACGCTCCAGACCTGGATTACCACCTGTACTTCGATGAGGGCGACGAAGGTGCCGAGCCGGTCGAACCGTATACCTCAGATAACGCCGAACAATTGGACGCGGACGCCGTCGCCAAGATCTTCCAGCAGACGCCTGAGATCCGAGCCCTCCTGGAGGAAGATGGGATCGGCGGATGACAATAGCCGTCACCGGAGCCACCGGGTTTCTGGGCTGGCACGTGCTGTGCCGGGCGTTCGCGAGCGGCGTCACGACCGCTCCGGTCGATCGCTCCACGCTGACCAGTCCGGAACGCCTGGCCGACGTCCTCCGGAACGTGCACGCAGTCGTGCATTGCGCCGGGGTGAATCGCGGTTCCGACAGCGACATCCTCGACGGGAATCTCGCCGCCGCTCGTGCCCTCGCCGAGGCGGTCAGGCGCGCCAAGCAACCGATCAGGATCGTGTACGCCAACTCGGCCCACTCGCTGGGCGCAACCGCCTACGGCGTCGCTAAGCGGAAGGCGGGTGAGATGCTTGCCGGTGCGGCGCCCGGCGCGTACTCCGACGTCGTCCTGCCGAACGTATTCGGTGAGCACGGCCGCCCGTACTACAACTCGTTCGTGGCCACATTCTGTCGGGACGTCGCTGACGGCCGGCGACCGGCGGACGTAAGCGACCGGGACGTAGCGCTGCTGCACGCCCAGGATGCCGCCAGTGTGCTCGCGGCTGAAGCGCAACGCACAGGCGACCGGACCGTCGCGCCGGACGGTGAGCCGGTGCGGGTCGCCGAAGTGTTGGGCATCCTCAGGGAGTTCGAGTCCACATATCGCGGCAGCGAGCTGCCCGATCTCACCGGACGGTTCCGGACCAGCCTCTTCCACACCTACCGCTCACACCTGTTTCCCGAACGGTTTCCGATTGGACTGACCCGACGGACTGACTCGCGGGGGACTTTGCTGGAGTGCATGCAGTCGGGCGTCACCGGTGGCCAGGCGATGGTGTCCACCACCGTTCCGGGAGCGGTCCGGGGCGAGCACGTCCATCTTCGCAAGTTCGAACGGTTTGTCGTGCTGGACGGAGAGGCGGAAATCGCAACGCGGCGTCTCTTCACCGACCGGATCGTCAGATTTCACGTCAGCGGGGACCGGCCGGTAATCGTGGATATGCCGACCATGTGGACCCACAACCTGACCAACATCGGTAAGCGGCCGATGACGGCCTTCTTCTGGACGAACGAGGTCTTCCGTCCAGACGATCCCGACACCTTCGCCTGCCCGGTCGAGGTCCGAACGGATCCGCCATGACGAAGGTGCTGACCTTTGTGGGGACCCGGCCCGAGCTGATCCGGCTGTCCCGGGTGATCAGCCGGTTGGACCGCCTGCTCGACCACGTGCTCGTGCATACCGGACAGAACCATCATCCCTCCCTGCGCGACGTATTCTTCGACGATCTCGGACTGCCCGCGCCCGACCATGAACTAGCGATCGACACATCATCGCTCGGACGGGCGCTCGGCGCGGTGCTCGCCGGCGCGGAGCGGGTGATCACCGACGAAAAACCCGATGCTGTTCTGGTGCTGGGGGACACGAACAGCTGCATATCCGCACTGATGGCGCGTCGGATGGGGGTGCCTGTTTACCACATGGAGGCGGGCAACCGCTGTTTCGACCTCAATGTGCCGGAGGAGACCAACCGTCGGGTGGTCGACCACGTCTCCGACTTCCACCTTGTCTACACCGAGCATGCTCGCCGCAACCTGCTCGCCGAAGGCATCCATCCGCGGCGCATCCTCCTGACCGGTTCGCCGATGCGTGAAGTCGTGGACCACTACCACGAGAAGATCATGGGCTCGCACGTGCTCGAACGGATCGGCCTGAGCGCACGAGGTTACTTCATGGTCAGCGCACACCGGGAGGAGAACGTCGACGATCCGGACCGGCTCGCGTGCCTGCTCCGCTGCCTGCAAGCTGTGAAGAAGCGCTGGAGACTGCCGGTCCTGGTTTCGACCCATCCCCGCACGCACAAGCGCCTGCACGAGATGGCGGTGGATGTCGACATCGACGGGCTGAGCTTCCATGAACCGTTCGGCTTCTTCGACTACGTGCGCCTCCAGGTGGGTGCTCGCTGCGTACTCTCCGACAGCGGCACGGTCAGCGAGGAGTCGGCCATTCTCGGTTTTCCGGCGGTGACACTGCGCGAGTCGATCGAGCGACCGGAATCGCTCGACGCCGGTTCGATCATCGTGACCGGACTGGAACCCGACGGCGTCCTCGAAGCCGTCCAGACCGCAGTCGACATGGCGGCGGCCGACGGCGTCCCGTGCCACCAGGAGTACCGGATCCCAGACACGTCGCGACGGGTCGCCGCGTTCCTTCTCTCGACAGTCCGCCGGCACCACGAATGGGCGGGCATCCGGACGGGCCAGGGGTGAACGTGGCGGAATACGTGGTAGTCGACGCCGCGGGCGGAGGAATCGGTGGCGCCGCGCGCTGGCGGTCCGAACTGGAGGCCTTCCTCGAATGGGGTGCCCCAGGCGTCAAGGTCATCGGCCGGGGAACACGGCTGACGCCCAGCTGGCTGCTGCGGCGGGAGTGGCTCGCGGGGCGGGCGCGTTTGACGGTCGCGGCGAACAACGTGTCGTTCGCGTGCAGAGGCAGGGAGAGGCGCGTGCTGTTGCGCAATGCGCTACATTTCCTGCACCCGTCTGAGGACCACGTGCTCCGCAGAATGCCCCGTACGTTCCACGCTCAGATACCGCTGGTTCGCCGACTGCTGAGCCGAGCCGACCTAGTCGTCGTTCCCTGCACGACGATGGCCGAACGCGTCAGCGTCACCGTACCGTCGGCGGCGAAACGGATCGTGGTCCATGCGCACCCGACGACACCCGCCGGTGCCCGCGCGGCGTCGCCGAGACCGTTCATCCTGGTGCCGGTCGTCCCCGCACCATACAAGAACCTCGGTGCAGAACTGGCTGCGCTCGTGGCGGCTCTCGACAATGTCGGCAGCCCCATGGAAGTCCACGTGACCGCCCGACCGGGTGACCTGCCTGGCGCGCTGGCCAGGCACCCCCGGCTCACGATGCTCGGTGTTGTCCCGTATCACCGGCTGGCGACGATGTGGCGGCACGCGACGGCGGCGTTCTATCCCTCGAGCCTGGAGGCGTTCGGGTACCCGCTGGCCGAGGCGCGGGTCTACGGTCTGCCGGTACTGGCTCCGGACAGCGCGCAGGCCAGGGAGATCGCGGGCGGCGCGCTGGTGGCCTACGAAGCAGGTCTGCTGGACAGCCTGGAGGAGGCCCTGCAGCAGGCCAGCCGGCCGATCGAAGCCGAACCGCACGCCTTCGAACGTGGGCCGTACTTCCGATGGCTGCTCGGCCTGCCCGCCGACCTGCAGCTTCCCACCGCTCAGGAGTCCCATGGAATCCCTTCGTGACCGCCTCTACGACTCATACGTATCCACCCACGCGGGGAGCGCAAGCGGCCCGGCGACACAGCTCGCGTACCGGCGTGATCTCCGGCCGCACCTTCGTCGGACTGGTTCGGCAGATCGATTGCGCGTGCTGGACATCGGGTGCGGACAGGGTGAACTTGTCCGGCTGCTCGTCGCCGACGGTTTCGACGCCCGAGGCGTGGATGTCAGTACAGAACAGGTCAGCCTCGCTCGCGCGGCGGGCCTCGATCGCGTCGAGCACGCTGACTTCCACGCGTACCTCCGGGCATCCGCCGGCAACTGGGACGCTGTCGTCGCCACGGACGTGTTGGAACACCTGAACAGGGAGGAGGTACTGCAGACGTTCGATGGCGCCCGCATGGCGCTCCGACCCGGCGGGGTGCTCGTGGCTCGCGTGCCGAACGCGGTCAGCCCGACGGGCGGGCACACGATGTGGAGCGACGTCACGCACGAGACCTGGTTCACCCGCAGGAGCGTGGCACAGCTGGCTGCCGTGGCCGGGTTCGCCTCGGTGGAGGTCTTTGCCTGCACTCCGCCCGCGCACGGGCTGGTGAGCGCAGCTCGGGCGTTGCTGTGGAAGCCGATCAGCGGGATGTTCAAACTCGCGCTGGCAGTTGAGACCGGTGCACTTCGTGGCCACATCGTCACGCAGAATCTCACGTTCGTCGCGCGCACCACGGAAGTCACCAACTCATGAGCCCTATCGTCGACGCCGGGCTGCGCCGCTTTGGGCGGACCGTCGCTCGCACGTCTGTCTGCAACGCCGTGACCGTGGGCTCCGCGGGTCTGGCCGGGATCTTCATCGCGCGAGCTCTAGGTCCTTCGGTTCGTGGGGAGTACGCCGCCATCATGGCGTGGTTCGGCGTCGTGCTCGTCGTCGGGCAACTCGGCCAGACCGCGGCGACCACCTTCTTCGTTGCCCGGGAACGCAACCGGGCGGCCGAGTATGTGGCTACCTCGCGGAACCTGATGGTGGGCACCGGGATACTGACACTGGGCGTCGGCATGGTGGCCGCGCCACTGCTGTCGTCCGGTAGCGGCGCGGCGACGGCAGGTTACCGGTTGATGTTCGCCACCTGCCTAGTCAGCTTTGTGGGCGCGAGCTATGTCTTCAGCCTGCAAGCGACCAACTTGGCGTGGTGGAATGTGGTCCGCATGAGCCAGCCGGTGGCGTACGTGATCACCATTGCGGCGCTGTACCTCGCCGGCCAACTGGAGTTGATGATCGTACTGGCCGTGCTGTCGGGCACGACGGTCGCGCAGACTGTGCTGGCGTACTGGCTCTGCACGAGAGAAGGGCTGACTCGCGCCCGCGGCGAGCGCACCCTGACCCGGCCACTGCTCCGCTACGGAATGGGCCATGTCGCCTCGACGGCGCCGACTCTGGTCACCACTCGTCTGGGGATGCTAGTGCTGTCGCTCGTCGTCCCATCGGCGGCGCTGGGCCACTACGCGGTCGCCGTGTCGGTCACAGCGCTAGCAATACCGGTCGTGTCCGCGGTCGGCAACGTCTCCTTTCCCAGGATCGCGTCCCGGACACTCAGCCAGGCCCGGCTCGACACGCTGCAGCGGTGGGCGGTGTTGAGCAGCCTGGTCGTCAGCACCATCCTGATACTGCCCGTGGTGGCCGCCGCACCGTGGTTGGTCCCACGAGTCTTCGGCGAGGGATTTGACGACGCGGTACCGCTGATCATGCTGCTCGCCCCCGGCGGCATTCTCCTCGCCTGTGGCCGGGTCTGCGCTGACCTGCTCAAAGGGCATGGACGCCCGTATGCGGTGGCCGGTGCACAGACCATAGCGGCCGCCGTGACAGTCGTCATGCTCGCGGCACTGATACCGCCGTTCGGCGTCACCGGCGCAGCGATTACCGCGAGTGTGACACCGGGGATCGCCCTCGTCCTCATGTTGCGCTCACTGCGGCGCGGACGCATCGACACCATGCATCCGGCAACGGAAGGACCACGATGACGGCCGATGCGATGCAGAGGGCGGCCCGCCGGGCCGCCGGGAGAAGCGTGACCGTGCTGTGCAGCGTCGTGGGGCGCCGGCAGGTGGTGCGAGTTGCCCGATTCGTGCTTCATCGATCACGTCTAGACCTGCCGAACGATCCGCGTACGAACGGCGAGTACGCGCTACAAGGGTGGGTGCTTACAGCGCTCCCGGCGACCACTCCGCTGACGGTGATGGACGTCGGCGCGCACGTCGGAGCGTGGTCGCAGAACCTGCTCGCGCTCGCCGGGAGCTCCGCTCCCCGGCTGGACCTACACGCGTTCGAACCGTCCCGGCATACGCACCGGTTGTTGGCGGTGAATCTCCCGGAGACGGCACGAGTAAACCGGCTCGCCGTGACCGACCGGGCCGGCGATGTCGCGCTGCACACAATCGGGCGTGTCGCCGGCCGGAACTCGCTGCTACCGCAGCGGACGACTTCGGCACAGGTCGAGCAGGTAGGCGCGACCACTATCGACGACTACCTGGCTCAACAAGACATCGAGCACGTCGACCTGATGAAGATCGACGCCGAGGGCCACGACTGCCGTGTGTTGCGCGGGGCCGAGCGATCGTTCGAACGGCGGGCAGTATCCATCGCGCAGTTCGAGTACAACCATCGGTGGGTGCATGGTCGATGCTTCCTCAAAGATGTCTTCGACCTCCTATCGCCGCTCGATTACCGGATCGGGAAGCTGACCCCCCGGGGCGTGGAGTGGTACCCGGCGTGGGATCCGGACTTGGAAACCTTCGTGGAAGGCAACTATTTGGCTTGCACACCGGAACTCGCGCGACGGCTTCCCGGCATCCGCTGGTGGAAGGAGGGCACGCCATCGTGCACGTCGGCCTGATCGGCGGCAGCCGCCCGGACGGGTTCCAGGAGAACATCGGTGACTCCCTGGTGCGTATGGGGCACCGGGTCAGCTACCTCGGTTCCACCGCGCCGACTCGTACCGGGCCGTTGGACGGCAAGGTCGCGGCACTCGCCAGGTCGGCATTGCCTGGTTTGGCCACGCGCTTTCACCAGCGCCTGGTCAAAGCGGCGCTCGATCTCGAGTGCGACGCGGTGATCACGGTGCAGGGGGACCTGTCGCCCGAAGCGGTCTTAGCGCTGCGACGCAACGGCGTTCCGGCGGCACTGTGGTTCCCGGACGCCGTCTGCAATCTCGGTCGACAACGGATGCTGGTGGCGCCGTATCGGGCGCTGTTCTTCAAAGACCCGTTGCTGGTCCAGCGGTTACGCGACACCCTCGAATTGCCTGTCTGGTATCTGCCACAGGCATGCAACCCGCGATGGCACCGTCCACTCGGCGAGGCGGGCGCACAGCGCAGCGTCGTCGTTGTCGGGAATGTCTATCCGAGCCGTCTCATGCTGTTACGTCGCCTGCACGAGTCCGGGATCCCATTGGTGGTGTATGGGGCGCGGGCAGCGGGGTGGCAGGGCGATCTGCTACCCCACCAACTACACGCCGGGCACCCCGTATTCCGGGAGGACAAAGCCCGCGTATTCCGCGGCGCCGCCGCGGTGCTCAACAACCTCCATCCCGCGGAGATGCACGGCGTCAACCTCCGGCTGTTCGAGGCAACCGCCGCAGGGGCAGCCGTCCTGTGCGAGCGGCGGCCCGTCCTGGGGGACCTGTTCGACCTCGACACCGAGGTGGTGCCGTTCGGTGATGTCGCCGAGTTGGTCGGCCGGGCGCGGGAGCTGCTCGAGAGCCCTGACCGTGCCAGGAAGATCGGGGACGAGGCGAGTTTGCGGGCGCACGCCGAGCACACGTATGAGCACCGGCTTCCGACGATCCTGGAGAAACTGACATGACGGTGCCCGCCAGACCGGCGCGAGCCCATCCGGTACGCGCCGCGGTGCTCATCGACCACCCGAGCCAGCACATCGCTCCAGGGCTGCGGTTGCTGACAGAGCAGATAGAGATCCGCCCCCGGGTGTATTACTGGAATCCCGCCACGCGCGGTGTCTATGACCGCGGGTTCGGCCGCCACGTCTCGTGGAACGTCGATCTCCACTCCGGCTACGACTGGTGGACGCCGCGGGCCGGCGCATCTGCGGTGCGCCGCCGGACGGCGGCGTGGCGCAAGCTGTGCCGCGATCGTCCCGAGGTTGTGCTCGCCTTCGGATGGGCGAGTCCGATCGCCCGGGTCGGTATCACGTATGCGACCGCCACCAGGACTCCGTTGCTCTACTACGGCGACACCAACGGACACGTCCAGCCGGCCACCTGGCGGCACCGGGTTCGTGGGTTGGTGCTGCGCCAGCTGTTTCGCCGGGCTGCCGGCGCGGTCTCCACCGGAACTTTCAACCGGGACTTCTATGTCGCGCACGGGCTGCCTCCCGAGCTGGTGTATCCCGGGGTCCTTCCCGCCGACGTCATGCAGTTTCACAGCGCCGCCACCCTCCGCCGGTACCCACATGACCAAGAGGCTTCCACCCGGGCGTTGGTGATCGGTTTCGCCGGGAAATTCACGCCCGTCAAAGGGGTCCTCGATGTGGTGGACGCCGCCGCACTGCTACCGCGGGACCGGTCTTGGGAGCTGCGCCTGATCGGCGACGGTCCGCTTCGGCCGCAGCTGGAATCCGCCGTCGCTCAGCGCGGCTTGACCGAGCGAGTGCGTTTCCTCGGATTCCGAAACGCCGACGAACTACCTGCCCTCATGAGCGAGATCGACATCATGGTGATGCCGTCCCGGAAGGAGCCCCGCGGTCTCGTCGCGATCGAGGCCATGGCCGCGGGTGCGGCAGTTGTCGTCAGCTCCGCAACCGGCCTGTGGGGTCCGGGCGATGTGGTCCAGCACCGGCGGACCGGCGTCGTATACCCGGCCGGTGACGTCGAGGCTCTGGCTACCCACATCCGCGAGCTGCTCGGCGATCCATCGCTACGGACCCGCCTGGCAGCGGCGGGGCAGGCCCGATCTCTCAGTTTCGGTCCCGGCGACTTCGCCTCGACGGTTTCCGACGCCCTGCTGACCACGATCCGAGGGAACGGCGATGGCGGCTGACCTCGAGCACAAGCACACGGATGTTCACCACGACGTTTCCGGGGACGCGCACAGAAGCGCGCGACGGCACCAGATGCTCGCGTTGGTTTTCGCCGCAAGTGCCGTGGCGTTATCACTCCCGGCCGGGTACCGCACCCTCGACCCACGCGAGCAGCTGGTCCTGGGAGCGCTGTCGGCGACACTGCTATCACTTGCCGCGCTGCAGGTCGTCATAGCGCTCCCCGGGAATCGAGCAAGCATCGCCCGTTGGCGCATCGGCCCTTGGTATCTCCTGTGGAGCACTCTGACGCTTGGAATCGCACCACTCACCTGGCTGGTGCCACAGACGGGCTCGGCAAGCCGGATCGAGCTCACCAGCGTGGTGACCGCGCTGGCTGTGTTCGCGGTGTCGCTCGTGCCGTGGACAGTGGGCTACTGCGTCGGCGTGCCGCGGACGGTGGCCGGCGCCGCTCGGCGCGGATATGCGTTGCTGCTGCGCGGCACGTCGCCCACCGTCCGTGGCGGGAGCTTGCCGTGGGTCCTTTACGGGATCGGTACGGGCGCCCGCCTGTTGACCGTGGTCCTGAGTGGCCGGTTGGGCTATGTCGGCGACATAGACGGGCTGGTTTCCAGCGCGGGTGCCTTCGACCACCTGTTAAGCCTGGTGGCCACCTTCACGCTGTTCGCCATTGCGGCTGCCGCATACCGCGCGTTCAGCGCTCGGACCCGGGGCTGCCTGGTGACACTCGTGGTGCTGCTCGGCATCGAGACCGTGGTGGGAGCCCTCGCTGGAGGCAAGCAGCACTTCCTCCTCTCCCTACTGGCTGTCCTGATCCCGTATGGCGCGCTTCGTGGGCGGATGCCACTGCGGATCCTGCTCGCTGGTGTCATCGTGTTCCTGTGGATCGCAGTGCCGTTCAACACGGCGTACCGCGAGGTTGTCCGCAGTGACGAGAGCACGTTGTCACCCGAGGCCGCGGTCGCCGCGGCTCCAGAGATCGTTGCGGACGTGACCGCTGCGGACTCGTTCACCGACGCACTGACCGGGTCGACGATTCAGATGCTCAACCGCGTCCGCATGCTCGACAGCGTCGCCATCATCGTGCAAAAGACGCCCGAGACGATTCCGTACCGGAGCCCGGTCGAATTCGCCTCGGCACCGCTGGTCGGGGTGATACCCCGAGCGCTGTGGCCGGACAAGCCAGTGCTCGCCACAGGGTACGAGTTCAGCCGGGAGTACTTCGGCACCCCCCGTGACATGTACACCTCCACCGGAATTACCCCGCTGGGCGACCTCTACCGGCACGGCGGGATCGTGACGGTGGTGGTGGGGATGGTGTTGCTGGGAATGGGAGCCCGGCTGTTCGACACTCTGTTCCGTCCGGACGCGGATCCGCGCGCGATCTGCTACCTCCTTGTCTTCCTTCCGCTGTTCCTGAGATCCGACATCTACACCATGATTACGGGAATCCCGAGCGGGATCATCGTGGCCACCGTTGGGGCACGGCTGATCTGTCGCCGTGAACGGACGTCAGGGCCGCAGCAATGAGCGGTACGGTTCTGCTACTAGCGCCGTCGCGCGGGCTCGGCGGGGGAATCGAGCGCTACGTATCGACCGTCGAGGCCGCGTTCCAGCAACGCGACGTGCGCTACCACCGACTGGACCTGGTTTCGGCCGACCAGCCATTGAGCGTGATCGCCAAGCTCCGCTTCGTCCGGGAAGTGAGTCGGATGGCGCGGCTAAGCAACGGCCCGCTGCGCTTGGTCCTGGCCCATCGCAACCTGCTGCCAGTGGTCCGCGCGGTGGCATGGCGAACCACCTATGAGGGTGCCACTGTCATCGTGCATGGCAGCGAACTCTGGTCCGGACGTCGCGACTCTGGACGACGCATGCTGCGGCGGCCAGACGTGCGCGTCGTCGCCGCTAGCGCCTTCAGCGCCGGGACGCTCGTGCGCGATTGCCATGCCACTGTGCTCCACCCAGGCGTTCCCGCGGCGTGGTACCGCACACTCGTGAAGGCGGCGCGCCAGAGCCACGCCGGCGACGAGATCAACCTGGTCACCGCGTTTCGACTCGCAGATTGGCAGAGCAAAGGACTCGGCACACTCCTCGAAGCGATCAGCATGCTCGACGACGCACGGGTCCGGCTCACGGTGTGCGGCACGGGGCCGGTTCCCGCGGACCTGCGTGCTGCGACACTGCCGTATTCGTGGTGCCGGCTGGCACCAGATCTCAGTGACTCGGATCTCGCCGTACAGCTGGCCGGAGCGGATCTGTTCGTCCTCTGCACCCGGACCCAAGCCGGCGCGGTAGCGTCCGGGGAGGGGTTCGGCCTCGTACTCCTCGAGGCGCAGCTGGCGGGGACACCTGTGATCGCGCCAGCTCACGGTGGCAGTGACGATGCTTTCCTACGAGACATCACCGGGGTAGCGCCCGTGGACGAGACTCCTCAGGCACTCTCTGCGGTTCTGGCTCCGCTTCTCAAGGATGGCCCTCGCCGGGCTCGAATGGGGCGCGCAGCGGCGACGTGGTCGCGCACGCGGTTCGAGCCGCGCGAGTACGGCGAACGGATCATCCATGCACTTCTCGGTGCTACGGCACGAACGCCGCAGGTAGATGAGCAATCAACAACCGCAGAGACCCACGGCTATGGCCGGACGGGGTAGCCGTAGGCTACGAGCAGCGGAGCGCACAGCGCACTGACCAGTCGTTGTTGACCAGGTGGAAGACTGGTACGCCAGGCGTCGTCGTTTCGCAGCCGCGTCCGGCCCGTGGTGAAGCGCATGGGATTGCCGGATGCACTGTGCGTCACGCCGAGGTCGACATGGTCGTCCCCGATGTAGTCGAGGTCGCTCGGCTCGGGAGGCATGCCGGCAAAGCCGGCGAGCGAGCTGAGCGTGTGGCGCGGGCCCGTGACAAAGTCCTCGTACCGCACTCGACACACCGGCACTCTGGGTGGCGTAGATCCGGCACCGTCGCGGCCCAGGCGGGCGAGCAGGTCGATTGCGGCGTTCTGGGCGTTCCACCGCAGCGCTGATCGCGACGGATTGTAGCGTGGTACTTCGGCGGCCCCATCGGTTTCCGGCCGCGAAACGTGCTTGGTCCAGGAGTAGGCGACTCCACGCGGATCGCGAATCAGATGGATGACGCGCAGATCCAGGCCGTAGCCCCATCGCAAGCAGAATCCCAGCGCTGCGTACTTCGACGAATCGACGACGACACGCGCGCCGGACACCGCCGCAGCAGCCGCATAGACGCGCATCTGGTAGTCCACGAACTCGTGAATCAGCGCGAGCCGGCGGCGAGTCGGGTTCAGCAGACGGGGGATGAGGCGGGTGCGCGCGATGGCGTGCCATACGGCGAAGACGCGTTGTTTATCGACTCGCTCCCACCCGCCGAAGGCGAGCTCACCGACCGCCTGCCAGAACTCACATGCGGAGAACCAGGCACCGCAACTACAGCGCTCGTCATCGTGGAGCCCTTGCTGCCAGACGTGCGTCGCCTCGCCCAATGCGCAGATGCCGGGCAGCTCACCCAATGATCGTTCGATCAAAGTGCTGCCACTGCGGCCTTGCCCAGCGATGAAAAGTACGCGCACACGGTGATGCTACGGGTTGAACTACTCTCCCACCCGAAAAACGCCGAATGGGCACGTTGCCCGGACGTAAGACGGTCGACACATCTAGTGTGGTGCGATGGCGAATATGTCGTCGCTGCTCGATGGTGCCGCTGACACCGGGCGCAGTACGCCGCGCCGATCCGGCCGGGCGAGATGGTATCCGTGTTCGGCGAGTAAGTCCGCGATGGGCTCTCGGCTCTCACCGAGCACACGCTCACTCATGGCGTTCCACTCGATCTGAAGGACACTGATCCGGCGTTCGGCAAGTGCGCGCCGTGCGCCTTCCAACACCAAACGCTCGGCACCCTCGACGTCGATCTTCACCCCCGCGGCGGTCCGGTCGCCGAGGAGGTTGTCCAGCGTGTTCACGTCGACTGGCTCTGCCTCCGCATCGACCGAGGAAGCGGACAGCAGGTGGTTCTTCGCTCCCTGGCCACGAGTCAGCCACATCTGCCCCGGCACAGCGGAAAGGGCACACTGCCGGACGGTGATCGGAAAAGGGTTGAGGGCGACGTTCGCGCGAAGTGTCGCGACCGCCGTGCCACTCGGTTCGATAGCGACAACCTCGGCGCCAGCCTCCGCGGCCCACAAGGCATAGCTGCCCGCGTTGCTCCCGACGTCAATGAACAGATCTCCTGGGCACAGGCACCGGCGCCACGCCCACATCTCGTTCCAGTCCGGTGGGTTGGCATAGATCACCTTCGCCGCGGCGGTGTCGTGCAACCACACGCGCATACGGGCCCGCTGGCCGATCGTCGTCACCGTGGGGCGACCGAGCCGGCCACGAACCTGAAAGCGGCACGCCCGGGCGAGGCTTCGCCATCGGTGGCGCCGGTTCGCCGGATGGGTCCAGACAAAGGTCAGAACACGCCAAGCCTGAATCGCCGGACCCGCCATAGTCATCGAGGCTTCATAATGCGCAAATGTGTCAATTCAGGCGAACATGCAAGATTCGGACAATTGGCCTGCAAGTACACCGTAGGCCTCAGTATTCGCAAAGCTAGCCGCGCCAGCATGGATTCAGAGTTGCTATTTTTCTTGATTCTTGACTCACACGCAATAGATTAGTACCCAGTTTCGCGCCGTTCAAGGAGGTGGCTTGCAGTGGACCTGCGGTCCGATCTTCGGCTCTTTCGAGAATTCTGGCAGCTGATCCTTGCGGTCATCATCATCACGACCGGCGCAAGCGCCTTCTTGACCTGGAGGGAGACGCCGCAGTACGACTCGGAAGTCACGATGTTCGTGTCAGCGTCAGGCGCACCTGACGACGCCGCAGCGGCCTACCAGGGCAGCCTCCTGTCACAGCAGCGCGTCGCCTCATACTCCGAATTGGTGCGCAGGCAACACGTCCTGGACGGGGTGATCGAACGCCTGGAACTTAACCTCACCCCGGAGCAGCTTGCGAGCAAAGTCACCACCTCTGTCGTCGCTGACACGTCCCTGTTGACGGCCACCGTGCGGGATGCGTCACCGGAGCTTGCCCAACGAATCGCGAACGGCATCGGCGCAGAGTTCGTCGAGCTCGTTCCGGAGCTGGAGAGCGTCGGCGAAGAGGAGCAGGCTCCGGTCAAGGTCACCGTGGTAAGCCCAGCGGCGCTGCCGTCCTCGCCAGTGTCGCCGCGCCCCACCCGCAACCTCGTGCTCGGTGGCGTACTAGGAGTGCTCCTCGGGACCGGGCTCGCAGCGGCCCGGCGCACTCTCGACACGACCATTAAGACGGAGGAACGGCTCGAGGAGATCAGTGGCGCGCCCGTGCTGGGCACGGTGATGTTCGACGCGAGGGCATCTGCAAGGCCGGTAGTTGACCCGGCATCGTACAGCGCGCGGGCTGAGGCGTACCGCAAGATCTGTGCCAACCTGCACTTCATCAACGTAGACCGCTCCCGCCAGGTCATCATGGTGACCAGCCCGTTGCCCCTCGAGGGCAAGAGCACGACAGCGTGCAACCTGGCAGTCTCCCTCGCCGAGGCGGAGAAGCGAGTCATCCTGGTCGGAGCGGACCTGCGACGGCCCAGCGCCGCCGGCTACCTTGGCCTTCCTGGCGGTGTCGGGCTCACCAGCGTCCTGCTCGGAGATGCCAGCTTGAGTCAAGCCACCCAGTACTGGCGCGACCAGTTGTTCGCCGTACTCCCCAGCGGGCCGATCCCGCCCAATCCCAACGCGATGCTCGCTTCTCAGCGATTGAGTGTCGTGTTACAGGAACTGCGACACGAGTACGACATTGTGATCATGGACTCGTCACCCGTGATACCAGTCGCGGACGCAGCCACCCTGGCCGAATCCTGCGACGGTGCCCTGGTGGTCGTCCGGCATGGCAAAACTCGGCGGGAAAATCTGCGCAGTGCCGTGCAAACCCTGCAGCACGCCGGCACGCCAGTACTGGGCGCCGTGCTCAACATGGCCCCGCGGCAACGTCGTAGCCCGTACTACGAGGCTTACCACGCCGAGACAGAGGACGACGTGCGAGCCGATCATGAGCGAACACCGCCTCCGATCACGGCAACCCATTGACGCTGTGGCCGAGGCGCCGGGCGACCTGTATGGCGGCACAGGAGCGGTCCCAGTGCGGCCGATCGGCGGCCGCAGTCCCGTTGCGTTCCGGGTCCTCTACGTGTGTGTGCACAACGTGTGCAGATCTGTGCTCGCCGAGCGGCTTGCCCGCAGTTACCTAGCCAACCGGCAGGGCGCATTCGCGGAGCACGTCTACGTCGGCAGTGCAGGGACGCGAGCGATACCGGGCCAACCCATGCACCCGTATGTGGGCGATGTGCTCCGTACGCGTGACGCAGACATCGGGGATTTCACAAGCAAGCGCCTAACCGCGCGCCTGGTTATGGAGTCGGATCTGGTCTTGGCCGCGACGGCCGAGGAACGGGACCGGGCGATCTCGATGGCGCCGGCAGCCCTCGGCCGGACCTTCACTATCTGCGAGTTCGCACGCCTCGTCGGCCTCGCCGAGCGTGGCTACGAGGGATTCGGGGTAGATGCGTTCGATCACGACGAGAATGAGGGGGCCGACGGCTCTGAGGGCGGCGTGGCCCGGACGGCGGGGAACATCGTCCACGCCGCACATCAGATGCGTGGCCAAGGACCCTACGTGCCCCCCGTGACTGACGACATACCCGATCCGCCGCCGACGAGGGAAGCTTTCGAAAAGTGCGCAGACCGTGTTGAGAAGGGCGTGTGGGGTGGCCTGGGGCTCATCCGACGCGTGATCGATCACGGTGATCGTTAACCGTTCAGAATGACCAGTCGCGTGGTCGCGCCCAGCGTGGGTCCCGGTAGGGCTGTTCGACCCGGTAGGTCGATCACCGGGGCCCGGAGACAGGCGTAGGGCATCCACCGAGTTGGTGGATGCCCTACTCAAGGGCCCTTGTGGCAGGTACAGGATTCGAACCTGTGAAGGCTGTGCCGGCTGATTTACAGTCAGCTCCCTTTGGCCGCTCGGGCAACCTGCCGGGTTCCGGAACAACGCCCCGGACCGATGAGAGAATACCCCATAGGCAAGCAGCTACAACAACAGGATTCGCGGGCGTGGCGAGGAGCCGGCTTCAGTGGGCGCCACCCGCTGCGCGATGTCAGGCAATGGACAAGGAGCATCAGGTGGCAAGCGAGTCGTCGTTCGACGTCGTGAGCAAAGTCGATCGCCAGGAAGTAGACAACGCGCTCAACCAGGCGGCGAAGGAGATCTCCCAACGTTTCGATTTCCGCGGCACCAACGCGGTCATCAAGTGGTCCGGTGAGTACGGGATCGAGATGGAAGCCTCCGCCGAAGACCGGGTGCTCGCAGTGCTCGACGTCTTCAAGGACAAGCTGGTGAAGCGGAAAGTATCGCTGAAGGCTCTGGATGCAGGAGAGCCCCGCACGTCGGGACCACTCGTCAAGATCTCGGCCACCCTTCAGGACGGCTTGAACCAGGAACAGGCCAAGAAGATCACCAAAGTGATCAGAGACGAAGGCCCCAAGGGCGTGAAAGCGCAGGTACAGGGGGAAGAGGTCCGGGTCTCCTCGAAGAAGAAAGATGATCTTCAAGCGGTGATGGAACTGCTGCGCGAGCAGGACTTCGACTTCGCGGTGCAGTTCACCAACCGCAGGTGAGCGGTGCCGCGTTCAGTGCTGGCGCGACATAGCCGCTTGATCACCGCCGTTGGGCAGGGGTTGTGACGCCTGCCCGACGACGGTGTTCAACGCGGTTCAGCCCTCCCGGGACACCGCCCGCGCCGAACCCGGGCTCAGCGGCGGTAGCCGGCCAACTGCTCGAGCCGCGCGACGCGCTCGGCCGTCGACGGGTGTGAGCGACAAAGCCGCAACAGCCCCCGGTACCGCAGCGGACTGGTCAGCATGAGGTGGCTGGCCGCCACCACACCAGCCTCAGGCGGCAGCACCAGTTCGCGTGCGGCCGCGTCGAACTTCCGCAGCGCACCGGCCAGGGCCAACGGCTCACCGTTGAGCCGCGCGGATTCGCTGTCAGCCTTGAACTCGCGGTCCCGGCTGATGGCGAGACGGGCCGCACCGGCCAGGAACACACCCACCAGCGGCACCATGACGGCCAGCCGGTTGACGGCACCGACCACAGACGCGGGGAGGGTGTCGAGATTCCTGATATGCGCCAGCTCATGGCCCACCACCGCGCGGAGCTCGTTCTCGTCGAGCACAGCCAGAGCGCCTTCTGTGACGCAAATCATAGAACGGTTCGGGTTCCGTCCAGTGGCAAGCGCGTTCACGGCCCTGGTGGGGCTCACGTAGAGCTGCGGCATCGGCAGCCGCGCCTTGGTCGTCGACTCCCGCACGACCCGGCAGAACACCGGCTGCTCGGCCTCACCGACAGGGTAGGCACGCATCGCGCGAACCGCGACGGTGTCACTGCGCAGGAGGACATACACGCAGAACGCCGCTGCGGCGATCAGCGCCAGCCAGAAACCAAGGGTGCCGAAACGCGAGCCGATGAGCACCACGCCGAGCGAAGGCAGCAGCAGTAGCACGGTGGTTCTCACCAGGTTGCGAATCGCGCGAGGGGCCTGCACGGTGAGCACAAGCTACAAACGTCTCACCCGTCGCGAGGGTTCCGGCGGAATAGAGCCCGGGCTCTCACACGTTGGACGACACAGTCAATTGGTCAGGGTTGCCTTAGCATGGAGGTAAGAGGCAGTGCCTCCCCAAGGTACCGGCCGCTCCGACGCGCCCCCGATGGCGCCATCAAGCAGGAGGCATCAAAACGCCGTGACGGCGAAAGAGGTCCGAGAACTCGATCGCGTCGTGATCCGGTTCGCCGGCGATTCTGGCGACGGTATGCAGCTTACAGGCGACAGGTTCACCGCTGAGGCAGCGACATTCGGCAATGACCTGTCAACTCTCCCCAACTTCCCTGCCGAGATTCGCGCACCAGCGGGGACGCTGCCCGGAGTTTCAAGCTTCCAGCTGCACTTTGCCGACCACGACATTCTCACACCGGGTGACTCACCAGACGTGCTGGTGGCGATGAACCCAGCCGCTTTGAAGGCCAATCTGCCCGACGTGCCCAAGGGCGCAATCCTCATCATCGACTCCGGTGAATTCACACCGCGCGCGCTGAAGAAGATCGGGTACGCGACCAACCCCCTCGAAGATGGCTCTCTGAGCGCCTACACCGTCTATGCCGTGGACCTGTCCGGCATGACCATGGGCGCATTGGAACAGTTCGGGCTGACCCGCAAGGAGGCGTCCCGTTCCAAGAACATGTTCGCGCTCGGGCTGCTGTCCTGGATGTACGGACGGCCCGTCGACGGAACCGTCGGGTTCCTCCAGAACAAATTCGCTACCAAAGCGAAGATCCGTGACGCCAACATCGCCGCGTTGAAGGCGGGCTGGAACTACGGCGAGACCACTGAAGACTTCGCCGTCTCCTATGAGGTCAAGCCCGCGCCGATGCCGCCCGGCCGGTACCGGAATATCACCGGGAACCTGGCCCTGAGCTACGGCCTGGTGGCCGCTTCACAGCAGTCCAAGCTGCCGTTGTTCCTCGGCTCGTACCCCATCACGCCGGCCTCGGACGTCCTGCACGAGATGTCCAAACACAAGCGGTTCGGTGTGCGCACCTTCCAGGCCGAGGATGAGATCAGCGCGGTTGGTGCCGCCCTCGGTGCGGCGTTCGGTGGCTTGCTGGGCGTCACCACCACATCCGGGCCGGGCGTGGCGTTGAAGTCTGAGACCATCGGCCTGGCGGTGGCGCTCGAGCTTCCGTTGATCGTGGTCAACATCCAGCGAGGCGGGCCTTCGACCGGCCTGCCCACCAAGACCGAGCAGGCTGATCTGCTGCAGGTGATGTTCGGACGCAATGGCGAGTCCCCTGTGCCTGTGGTGGCCGCTGCGTCGCCGGCCGACTGCTTCGACGCAGCGCTCGAGGCGGTTCGCATGTCCGTGACCTACCGCACACCGGTCTTCCTGCTGTCCGACGGGTACCTCGCCAACGGTTCCGAACCGTGGGAGATTCCCGACGTCACCAAGCTGGCCAGCATCGACGCGAACTTCGCCACCGAGCCCAATCACGGAGAGGGCGACGACGCCGAGTTCTGGCCATACCTTCGTGACCCGCACACGCTGGCCCGGCCCTGGGCGGTGCCCGGCATGGCTGGACTCGAACACCGCATCGGTGGTCTGGAGAAGGCTGACGGTGCCGGCACCATCTCCTACGACCCCACCAACCACGACCACATGGTGCGGACCCGGCAGGCAAAGGTCGATGGCATCGAGGTTCCCGACCTGGAGGTCGACGACCCTACGGGCGAGGCCCGGCTGCTGGTACTCGGCTGGGGCTCCACCTTCGGCCCCATCGGCGCCGGGATCCGGCGGGCGCGGCGAGCCGGAAACCATGTCGCCCAGGCACATCTGCGCCATCTGAACCCGCTCCCCGCCAACACCGGTGAGGTCCTGCGCCGATACGAGCGAGTACTGCTACCCGAGATGAATCTCGGCCAGCTCGCCCTGCTCCTGCGGGCCCGCTACCTGGTGGACGTCGTCAGCTACAACCAGGTTCGCGGATTGCCGTTCAAGGCCGAGGAACTCGCCGAAGTCATCATGAAAGAGGTCGATCAGCTGTGAGCGCCACCGACCTGGGCATGCCCGGACTGAGCGGTGTGCCCACCACCGACGTCGAACAGACGAAGAAGGATTTCACCAGCGACCAAGAGGTCCGCTGGTGCCCGGGGTGTGGCGACTACGCAGTCCTGGCGGCGGTGCAGGGCTTCATGCCCAAACTCGGTCTTGCCCGGGAGAACATCGTCTTCGTCTCCGGCATCGGCTGCTCGTCTCGCTTCCCGTACTACATGAACACGTACGGAATGCACTCGATCCACGGCCGGGCGCCGGCGATCGCCACCGGCTTGGCGACCTCCCGTCCGGACCTTTCGGTGTGGGTCGTCACCGGCGACGGCGACGCGCTGTCTATCGGCGGCAATCACCTGATCCACGTGCTGCGCCGCAACGTGAACATGACCATCTTGCTGTTCAACAACCGGATTTACGGGCTCACCAAGGGCCAGTACTCGCCCACGAGTGAGCAAGGCAAGATCACCAAGTCCACACCCATGGGGTCGCTCGATGCCCCGTTCAACCCGGTGTCGCTGGCGCTAGGCTCCGAAGCGACATTCGTGGCACGCACCATCGACTCCGACCGCGCACACCTGACCTCTGTGCTGCAGGCGGCCGCCGCCCACCGCGGAACCTCACTGGTCGAGATCTACCAGAACTGCAACATCTTCAACGACGGCGCGTTCGAAATCCTCAAGAACCGGGACACCCAAGACGAGGTACTGATCCGCCTCGAGCACGGCGAACCGGTCCGCTTCGGCGCCGGCGCCGAGCACGGCATCCGCCGTAATCCGCATACTGCCGGGCTCGAGGTCTGCGCCGCCGACGACCCCGCCGTCATCGTCCACGACGCCCACGCTCCGGATCCGAGCCGGGCGTTCGCACTGTCGCGCCTGGCCGACCCGGGCACGCTCTCACGCACGCCGATCGGCATCTTCCGGCAGGTGGAGCGGCCCACTTACGGCGATCTGATGAACGATCAGGTCGATCACGCCATCGAATCCCAGGGAACTGGCGACCTCGCGACGCTGATCGCCGGCCGCGACACCTGGACAGTCGAGTAGGTCGTTCGTCAGGGCATCGCATCCCCGGCCTGACCGGTGATCGTGAGCAGATTCGCGCGCCCGCACCCCGTGATCGTGAGCGGATTATGGCCGCTATAGCGGCGCAATGTTGCTCACGATCACGGGAAGGGGGGCTGCGATCCGCTCACGATCACGGGCAGGGTGGCAGATGGGCTACTCGAGCTGGGCTATCAGCCCCTCCCCCATCGCGACCAGCGCGGCGCGGGCGTCGGTGTCCTCCACACCCTCGGCAACAGCCAGGAACCGCCGCAGCGTCTGCTCGGTCGGGCGAGTCTGGCCACGCTCGCTCAGCCGCTCCGCGGAGGAAAGGTGAGCCAACATCCGGTCCCGCTGTGATTCGCTGATCCGTCCCTCGTCGAAGTACTCGTTCACCAGCGCCACGGCTGCCCCGTACGACACCTCGTCCGAGTCGCCGAGTTCGCTGATCTGGACATCCCGGAAGTGGACACGGTCGTTGCCGCCGTGATTCTGCAGGCCGAGATGACCTGAGGATAGATCGCGCCCGGAGCCCGGTTCGTCCTCGAACTCGTTGACCAGCTCGCCGTTGATCCACACCCTGATCCAGGGGTCGTCCAGCTCGATCTCCATCGTGTTCCACTCACCGACGACGGTGGGCCACGCGGTGGCGGGCTGGAAGTTGTAGATGGCGCCGGTCTGGTTGATCGGGTCCCCTTCTGGAGCGCCGAACGTGTCGATCTGCACCTCGTAGCCTTCGTTCACGGCCACCCAGGGGTCGCTACCCGGATCAGGGAAGCCGACGAAGATACCTGAGTTGTCATGCTCGTCAAATACCTTGAAATCGAGCTTGAGCCGGTAAGACTCGAACTGTTCGTCGTGCCAGAGCAGCCCCATGCCGCCAACGGTCTCCAGGGCGCAGCGGCCGTCGTCCGCGTCTCGCACGGTGACGAACGACCCCGGACCGGCCATGTTCCAGCCCTCGATTGATTCGCCGTTCCACAAGGCTCGGTAGCCGTCTTCGACCTGCGGATCCTCACATGGATCGGGCTCGGGCGGGTCAGCGTCAAGAGTCCACCCGGAAAACTCTACCCGGCCAGTGGAGTCCGAGTGGGAAGTCGCGAACATGCCGATGTCTTGCGCCTCCGCCGGATCCGGCGGGGTACCCGAACCGACTGTGGTCCATTGCTCGCCGTCTGTCGAGTAGGAGCCTGTGTAGGTGGTGCCTTCCCGCTCCAGGCGCAGCCACACCGGATAGGCCGACACGCCGCCGGTGTTCACGTTGCTGTCCAGTTCGCCGTTGCCGGTGGAGTCGAACTGGAAAGCCACGCCGTTCTCCGGTGTCACCGACATCATCGCGTAACCGGTCGACGAGTTCGGCGCCGTGATGTCGTTTCTGGCCATGATCCCGGCCTTGGCCCACGGATCGCTGTTCTCCTGGCCGTCGATCCGCACCGTCGCCGAGAACCGCTCCCCGGCAGCATCTTCCTGGTAGATCGCGCCGTACTCGTCGCAGGAGAGCCACACATCGCACCCGTTGGCGTCGATCACGAACTCGTCCGGCCCGAACTGGAAGAACTCCGCCTGAGTGTTCGTGAACGTCTGCCACGGTTCCCGTACAGAGCCCTCGCCGACGCTGATCTGCACCGCCCGGGACGTCGAGGTCTGCCCTGCGCTGTTCGTCGCCCGGGCACGCAGCACGTACATCCCTTCCGGAACGTCGGACCAGGTGTGGGTGTACGGCTCTTCGTCGACCGTTGCGATCACCGTCTGCCCGTCGAGGAACTCCACCTCCGCGATCTCGTGTCCGGCGTCGGTGGCATCTGCTGTGAGGACGACGTCGCTGCCGGGTTCGAAGCTCGCGCCGTCTTCCGGACTGGTCAGTGTCACCCGCGGCCGCGTCTCCGAAGCCACGCCCTGGCCGACAGCATCGAAGAAGTTGAGATTGAACAGCCCGTCGGCCTGGTCCGGATCCGAACCGGTGAAGACCAGATACATGGTGAACGTCGCACCCGGATCCGTCACCTCCGTGGACACGTCCGTCCAGCTCTGCCAGCCGCCCGTGACCGGAACATCCGCCGACCCCAGCAGTTCGCCGTCGGGCGCGTCCTGACGGACCTCGATCGTGCCTCCGGTACCTGCCGAGGCCACCCGAAACACCAGTTCCTTGATCTGGTACAGGTTCACCGGTTCGTAGGCAACCCAGTCGCCATGCCCGATCCACGCGACGTTGACCGAACCACCTTCGATATCGGTGGTCGGCTCGATCTGGATGCCTTCGCTGGCGGTGAAGTGCTGCGCCTGCTTGCGCTTCGGCTGAAGCACGACGCCGTCGGAACCGGTCAGAGCCGGAGCACTCTGGCCCCCGCGGTCGGTGTAGCTCGCTTGCAAGACCCAGAAGATGTTCATACCCGGGTCGTGGCCGCTATCGGTTTGCGTAGCGCTGATACCTTCGCAGCCGTCGTATTGCGTCATCGGATGCGCGTGCTCGTCATGCCCCAGGGACGACGACACGTCGACATCAGCACAGTCGATGCCATCGCCGATGGTGCCGTCCTCCGCGTCCGTCACGTCGACCCGGAACGGGATGTCGTCTCCCCAGTCGAAGAACCCGCCGTCGGGCGGGACATCGAACGAGACGTCTGGCCTGGTGTTGCCGACCGTGATGGTCACGTTGGCCACACCGGTACGCTCTTCGGCATCGGTGACCGTGAGTTGAGCACTGTACTGGCCGTTCTCGGTGTAGGTGTGTGTCGGGTTGATCTCGTCCGACGTCGCACCGTCACCGAAGCTCCACGCATAGTCGACGATCTCGTTCTCCGGCGCATCGGGATGGAAAGAGCTCTCGCCGGTGAACTGCACCTCCAGCGGCGCATGGCCCGACGTCGGCTCGGCGCTCACCCGGGCCACCGGTGAGAGGCCACCCGCGATGTAGTCGATGCGGGACAGCGCGGAGTCCGGTGCGCCACCGAAGAACCCGGAACCGTATTCGAGGACGTACAGCGAGCCATCGGGACCGAACTCCATGTCCATCGGGTTGATGAGCTCGATGTCCGGCACGGTCTCGGTGATGTCGATCAACTGACTGGCACCGTCGAGGTGAAGCTGCTTGATCCAGCGCCGGCCCCACTCGTAGAGCAGTGGGATGCCGTCGTAGTACTCCGGCCACTTCGTGTCGGACTCGAGTTCCGAGTCGAAGACGTAGGCCGGACCGCCCATCGGCGATCCGCTACCGGTACCCAGCTGCGGGAACTCCGGTGTGAGCGCGTAGTGGTACCAGATCTTCGCCGGTGTCACCGGCGGTAGCTGCTCCAGCCCCGTGTTTCGCGGGGAGCCGTTGACCGGGCCGCCTTCGCAGTCGAAGGGCTCACCCGATTCACCTGTGGCGAAGTCATAGTCGATGTACGCCACGTTGTCACCGATGCAGTACGGCCAGCCGATGTTCACCGGTTCCTCGATGAGGTGCCATGTCACCGTGTTTTGCGGACCACGATCGGGGTGGGGATCGGTGGCGTCCGGGCCGTAGTCGCCGAGATAGACGGCGCCGTCACGCGGATCGACGGAGAAGCGGAACGGATTGCGGAAACCCATCGCGTAGATCTCGGGACGGGCGAGCTCGGGATCGTAGGTCCCGTCCGGGAAGAGGTGGTCCCAGTCGCCGGCGGTGAACAGGTTGCCGTCCGGAACGGTGTACGTGCTGCCCTCACCCGGCTCGTCGGCAGCATCGTCCATGGGGGTGATCCGCAGCAGTTTGCCCCGCAAGTCCGCGGTGTTGCCCGAGGTCCGCTGCGCGTCGAAGGCGGGATTGCGGTGCGGACGCTCGTCGATCGGTGTGTAGGCGTCGGATTGGAACGGGTTGGCGTCGTCGCCGGTGGCCAGGAAGAGATTGCCGTCGGCATCGAAGCCGATGTCACCGCCCATGTGGCAGCAGATGCCCCGCGTAGCCGGTACCTCGATGATGACTTCTTCGGAGTCGAGGTCCAGGTACGAGGCGGGTCCGTCGTCGACGAACTGGAATCGCGACAGATTCGAGTGCGCTTCCCACTGCTCGAACAGCTCTTCATCGCCGGGAACGACCTGGTCAGGCGCGGGCCCGGAGGGCACGCCGTCGATCACGGGCGAATAGAACACGTACACCCAGCCGTTGTTCTCGAAGTCCGGGTCTATCGCGATACCTTGGAGTCCTTCCTCGTCGTGGCTGTAAACCGGTATCTCGGCCACCACAGGCGTCGTGTTTGTCTCGGGACTCCACATCCGGACCACACCATCGCGGGAAGTGAGCAGCACTCTGGTATCCGGTAGCACCGCCAACCCCATCGGCTCGCCGACGTTGCTCTCGTCCTGCGCGAGAGTCACCTTCTCGAAGTTCTTCCATTGGGTCGCGCCGCAGTCGCCGTCGGCCACGCCGGCCGCCCACTGGATACCGCCGAGGATGTGCTGCCCGAACTCCGGATCCGCATACACCTCGGACCTGTGGCCGAGCCCGGTGTACCAGGACCGGCCGCCGTCGTACACCTGACACCACGCGATCGGGTGATCCCAGCCCATTTGCGGCCCCGGATCGACCTGGTCGGCGTAGGATTCCTCGTCCAGACCTGCCAGTACGTGAACGTCGCCGCGTGGGCTCTGGTTGAAGTCGTACCACTCGTCCTCGATGGTCCACAGCGGCGCGGCGTGCGCGGTCGACGGGTGCACGTGGTCGTACACCATGACATCGGCGGTTTGAGTGCCCGGCGGATGCGACTGGAAGTACGCACCTACCAGACCGCCATACCAAGGCCAGTCGTAATGCGTGTCGGACGCGGAGTGAATTCCGGCGTAACCGCCGCCGGCTTGGATGTAGCCCTCGAAGGCCTCCTGCTGGTCGGGCTCAAGGACGCTGCCGGTGGTGTTGAGCCACACGACGACGTCGTAACGATCGAGATTCTCCTCGGTGAACACCGAGCTGTCCTCGGTGTGGTCCACCGCGAAGCCGTGCTCGGCGGCCAGCCCCTCGACCGCTGCTACACCTGCCGGGATGGAGTCATGGCGGAAGCCCTCCGTCTTGGTGAACAGCAAAGCGTGAAATTCTGCGTCGTCGTCATGCGCAACCGACGCCACCGGTGGCAACCCCACAGCCAGCAACGTGGTCGCGCTCATGGTCGCGAGCATTGGTCGTACTAGTGCGGACACGGACACCTCCAACTAGCACAGAGCGAGTAGGTCTCCGCCGCACGGCGTGCCGGCACCGTCCGGACGCGGGATCCCGAAGCTGATCGCCACGTGACCCGTGGCCGTGACAGTAAGAAGACTTCCGCTTCTTGTCAATCATAAGTTGGCGACAAGTTGGCCAGAAAGGTTCTGCGATAGGGAGCTGGCCAGCAGATCTCTCGTTGACGTCGGCTAGCGGGTTCCGGCATTCTGGGGACGGGCGGCGGAACTTTTTATCTTGCGATAGACAAAAGATCCCTACATCTGCGCATGCGTTGACACTACTTCTGATGAATCTGCGCATCTATTGACATGTTCGCTACAAATGGGCAACATGGGCGCAACTCGGTGATCACGTTTTCAGCAGCGGGGCCATTGAGCAAACTGCTGTCGGTGACCCACCAGACGCAGCCGCCCTGCGGCCGGCTCCCCGCAACACCACCGGTCGCGAGACGAGGAGGCACCGTGAGCGACTCCGTCGGTATCTGGTTCATCGGCGCACGAGGATCGGTCGCGACAACCACCACAGTGGGTTCACTCGCCATCGCCTCCGGGCTCGGCCCACGCACCGGCCTGGTGTCCGAACTCCCGCCCGTCGCACAGGCACAGCTGCCCAGTCTCGGCCGGCTCGTGATCGGTGGCCACGAAGTGGCGGGTGGCTGCCTGACCAAGCGCGCCGAGACACTCGCCGCCGCCGGTGTCTTACCTTCCGATCTTGTGACCGCCCTCGCCGACGAGCTGGCCAGTGTTGACGAACGTATCCGTCCAGGTGTCCATCATCACGACACCGACCAGCGCTCTACTGCCCAGCGCATTGAGGCCGACTTGCGCCGATTCCGCGAAGAGCATGACCTCGGGCGGGTAATCGTCGTCGATGTGTCCAGCACTGAGCCGCCGACGGCCAGCACGCCTGCGCTCGACGAGCTCGCTCGACTCGAGGCGGCGTTGGACGCTGGTGAAGCACCGCTGCCGATCAGCTCGCTCTATGCCTATGCCGCGTTCCGCGCCGGTTGCCCGTTCGTCGCGTTCACGCCGAGCCCAGGCCCCCGCCTTGCAGCCCTGGCCGAGCTGGCGGCCGAGACCGCCCTGCCGTGGGCCGGCTCCGACGGAAAGACCGGTGAGACCCTGGTCAAGACCGCCCTGGCACCTTTGTTCGCCATGCGTGCGTTGAAAGTCCGGTCGTGGTCGTCACTCAACCTCCTCGGCGGAGGCGACGGGCAGACGCTGGCCGATCCAGCCAACGCGGTCAGCAAGACCGTGACCAAGGCACAGGGCTTGGAGGCCATCCTCGGTCACCAGGTAGACGGTCCGCTGCACATCGACTACGTCGAAGACCTCGGCGACTGGAAGACGGCGTGGGACATGGTCTCCTTCGAGGGCTTCCTCGGCACCCGGATGTCGCTGCAGTTCACCTGGTCCGGCTGTGATTCCGCCCTCGCCGCGCCGTTGATTCTCGACCTTGTCCGTCTCATGTCGCGAGCTCATGAGGTCGGCGAGCGCGGACCGATTCCCGCCCTCGGTTTCTTCTTCAAGGACCCCGCGGCCAGCGACGTTCACGTACTCGGCGAGCAATGGAACGCCCTGGTGGACTGGTGTGCCCGCCTCGGCGCGGCCGGTAAGACTCGATGAGGCCACGCGACCTGGCCGAGTTGGTACGGCTGCCTGCCGCGCTGACGGCGCCGGGCGATTCCCTGGCGGGCGCCGCCGCGGCCGGATGGCCGCACGGGCACCGCACATGGACACTGCCCGTTTCGTCAACATTGCTCTATTGGGCCGGCATGGCGCTGAACGACTACGCCGACCGAGACCTCGACAAACACGAACGCCCGGAACGGCCGATCCCATCCGGTCGCGTCACGCCGGGTGAGGCGCTGGCCCTCGCGGCCGGGCTCACGGGCGCCGGCCTGTGCGTAGCCGCCGCCGGAGGTGGCCGTCGCGCACTTCGAGTAGCCGTGCCGCTCGCGGCCACCGTATGGACCTACGACCTCCTCGCCAAACAAACAGCGGCCGGGCCCGCCTGCATGGCCGCGGCCCGCGGATTGGACGTGCTGCTGGGAGCCGGCGGCCAGCTGCGTGCGGCGGCCGTTCCAAGCCTGGCCGTCACAGTGCACACCGCGGCCGTGACCAGCCTCAGCCGAGGCGAGGTGCACGGAAGTTCGGAGAACGCCGGGCGGATCGCGCTGGCTGGTACCGCCGCGGCCGCTGCCACCGCCGCTGTCCCGCATCGCCCGGCCGGACGGGTATCCGCGCTGGCCGGCGCGGCACTCGCAGCCGGCTATGCAGCGGTTGTCGGGCGAAGTCAACTCGAAGCGTCCCGCAGCCCGGATGCCGGCACCGTGCGCCGGGCCACCGGTACCGGCGTGCGTGGCGTCATCCTGTTGCAGTCCGCGCTGGCCGCGCGCTCCGGTGCACTGGGAGTCGCCGCCGGCCTGCTCAGCGCGGGTCCCATCGCCCGGATGGCATCCAAGGTGGTGTCGCCCACATGAGCACGCGCCAGGCCGGCGAACTCCGGTTCGGATACGGCACCAACGGCTTCGGCAGCCATCGCCTCGACGACGCGCTCGCCGTTATCGCCGGCCTCGGGTACGACGGCGTCGCCCTGACCGTCGACCACCCGCATCTGGATCCCTATGACGACGACCTCCCCGCCCGCACCGCCTCCGTCGGCCGGCGCCTCGAAGAGCTGGGACTGGCCGTGGTGATCGAGACTGGCGCACGCTACGTGATGGATCCCTGGAACAAGCACGAGCCAACGCTCGTCTCAGCCACCGGCCGTGAGCGACGGGTGGACCTGCTGTGCCGGGCGGTGCGCATCGGCGCGGACCTCGGAGCCGAGGCGGTTTCGTTCTGGTCCGGAACCGCGCCGAGCGGCACGGACACCGAAGAGGCTTGGCATCGCTTGCTGTCGGGTGTGGAACCAGTGCTCGAAGAGGCAGCGCGGCTCGACGTGACATGTGCGTTCGAGCCGGAACCGGGTATGTTCATCGACACCGTCGCAGGCGTCCTCGAACTACGGCGCCGGCTGGGTCATCCAGAGCGGTTGCGTGTCACCATCGACGTCGGTCATTGCGTATGCAACGAGACTCGCACCGTCGCCGAATGTATCCATGCCGCCGGACCGCTGCTGAGTAACGTCCAGATCGACGACATGCTGCCCGGCGTTCATGAACACCTCGAGCTAGGCCACGGCGACGTCGACTTCCCCGCGACGCTCGGTGCGCTGCTCGATGTCGGTTACGCCGGCCTTGCCTCGTTGGAGCTCCCCAGGCACGGCCACGCCGCGCCAGAGGTTGCTGCGAGATCGCTCGAGGTCCTGCGCGCAGCGTTGTCCGAGGCCCAGCGGGACCGAACACCGGACGACCGGACCGCGGAGTCTTCAAGAACACCGGCGTAAGCAAGGAGGCAGGCGCGTGAGCACTGTGTCGGATGAACTCACTTCGTACCTCGACGGCGACGCCCGGCAACGCCTCGATGACCTTCTCCGCGAGATAGGCGCCGAGCCGTCGAAGACTGCCATCCGATTCCCGGCGGCGGCCCGGTTGATCGCGCGGGGACCAGCCGATCCCGAGGATCCTGACGGCATACTCGAACCACGGATCGAGGACGTGGTCCGCATTGCCCTGCTCACCGCAGCGGCCGAAGCGTGGGCAGACCGGCCGGAAGTGCTCATTCGCGAGATGAGTGCCCTGTACCGCTTCGGCGATGCCGACGAGAAGCGGGCGGTGTTGCGGGCGCTCACGCCACTCGATCCCGGACCTGACCTGCTGCCTATCGTCGAGGACGCGCTGCGGACCAACGACAGCCGGCTGGTGGCCGCGGCTTTGGGTAGCTACGGGGCCCGCCACCTCGGCACCGACGCCTGGCGGCAAGGCGTCCTCAAGTGCCTATTCGTCGGCGTGCCGCTCGACACGGTCGCCGAACTCCACACTCGGATGGACACCGATCTTGCCCGGATGGTGGCGGACTACTGCCTCGAACGGATCGCCGCAGGGCGCGAAGTGCCGCCTGATGCGTGGAAAGTGCTGGACGAGTTCCCCGACATGATCGACGGCCGGTTCCCTGCGGCAGCCCGGGAGGCATGATGCGCATCTACGACCCCCACATCCATATGACGTCGCGCACCACCGACGACTACGAGGCGATGTATGCGGCCGGCGTGCGTGCGCTGACTGAGCCGGCGTTCTGGCTGGGCCAGCCCCGCACCAACGTCGGTTCGTTCACTGACTACTTCGACAGCCTGCTGGGGTGGGAACGCTTCCGTGCCGCCCAGTTCGGGATCCGGCACCACTGCACCATCGCGCTGAACCCCAAGGAGGCCAACGATCCTCATTGTGCCGAGGTCCTCGACGTCCTGCCCCGCTACCTGGCGAAGGACGGCGTCGTCGCCGTCGGCGAGGTCGGCTTCGACTCAATGACGGCAGAAGAGGAGAAGGTGTTCGTCAGCCAGCTGGACATGGCGGCTGAGCACGATCTTCCGGTCCTAGTACACACGCCCCATCGGGACAAAGCCGCTGGGACCAGGCGCACCCTTGAACTGGTCGCGGCGTCGGGCCTGCCGCCCGAGAGGGTGCTCGTCGACCATCTCAACGAGACGACGGTTGCCATGGTCGCCGACTCCGGTTGCTGGATGGGGTTCTCGATCTATCCAGACACCAAGATGGACGAGCACCGGATGGTGGCGATCCTGGCCGAACGCGGATTCGACCGGATGATCGTGAACTCCGCGGCGGACTGGGGTCGCAGCGATCCGCTCAAGACGGCCAAGACCGGGCAGGCGATGCTGGAATACGGCTTCACCGTCGACGACGTCGACCGAGTCCTGTGGCAGAACCCCGTCGAGTTCTACGGCCAGAGCGGCCGGCTCCTTCTCGACGAGATAGAGGCCGAGCCCGCCGCGACATTCGAAGGCAACTCGGTCCTGCGCGGACAACGTCCAACGGGCGGAGAGGAGTGATCCGATGCGCTTTCGCCACCGTGACGGCACCATTGTCCACCTGGCGTACTGCACCAACGTCCACCCCACCGACGACTTCAACACGCTGATCGATCAGGTCCGCACGTTCGGCGGCGGGGTCCGGTCCCGGCTGGGCGTTGACCGGCTCGGGCTAGGCCTCTGGCTGCCCGCGCCGGTTGTGTCGTCGCTGGTCGACCATCCCGGGGATGTCGGTCGGCTGAGAAGTACGCTGGCCGGGCACGGGCTGGAGGTCGTCACCCTCAATGCGTTCCCCTATGCGGGATTCCACGCGCCCGAGGTCAAGAAGGCCGTCTACCACCCCGATTGGTTCGACCCCCGGCGCCTCGAGTACACCCTCGACTGCGCGACGGTGTTGGCTCAGCTGATGCCGGATGACGCCGCGCGCGGCAGCATTTCGACCCTGCCCCTCGGTTGGCGCAAACCCTGGTACGCCGATAGGCAGCAGCGAGCTCGTGAGCATCTCGACCAGCTCGCCGAAGGGTTGGCCAAGATCGAAGCCGCGACCGGCCGCAACATTCGTGTAGGGCTGGAACCCGAACCAGGCTGTGTCATCGAAACGACGAGTGACGCCGTCGAACGGCTCGAAGGAGTCGACCAGGACCGCATCGGCGTCTGTTTGGACGCCTGCCACCTGGCCGTGGAGTTCGAGGAACCCGCCCAGGCTGTGCGGCGGTTGTCCGACGCCGGGCTGCCGATCGTGAAGACCCAGGCGTCGGCTGCCTTGCATGTGCGAGAACCGGATGACCCCACGACCCGTGACGCTTTGCAGAACTACGTGGAGGATCGGTTCCTGCATCAGGTACGCGAGTGCGGCGCCGGCCGAATCATCAGTCGCGACGATCTACCGGAGGCCATGGCGGGACGCCGGGCCTTGCCCGGGCGTGCGCCCTGGCGGGTGCACTATCACGTGCCGGTGCACCAATCGCCGACGCCACCGCTGGCGTCCACGAGTGACCAGCTCCAGGACACCCTAGGTGCGCTGTTCGGTGGGAATACCGCTGCCACCAGCCATATCGAGGTCGAGACGTACACGTGGTCGGTGTTGCCGCAAGACCGGCGGCCGGCAGGCGACGAAGGTCTCACCGACGGATTGGCCGCCGAGGTGCGGTGGGTCGCCGACCGGCTGAAGGATCTCGGAATGGAGGCACTGTGAACAAGCTGCTGGTGCTCGACGTCGTCGGGCTGACGCCGAGGCTGCTGGCCCACGCACCATCGCTGCGAGCCGTCGCCGACCGAGGATGGCAAGCCGAACTCGGGACCGTGTTGCCGGCGGTGACCTGTTCCGCGCAGTCGACCTTTCTCACCGGGCAGCTACCACGCGAACACGGGATCGTCGGCAACGGCTGGTACTTCCGGGATCTCGGCGAGATCTATCTTTGGCGCCAGCACAACCGGCTGGTTCAACGCGAGAAGGTGTGGGAGACCGCACGCCGCAGCAACCCCGGGTTCACCACTGCCAATGTGTGCTGGTGGTACGCGATGGGCGCCAGCACCGATTGGACGGTCACGCCCCGCCCGGTCTACCACGCCGATGGCCGGAAGTCTCCGGACTGCTACACCCGCCCGCCGGAGCTGCATGACGAACTCACGGCACGGCTGGGCCCTTTCCCGCTGTTCAACTACTGGGGCCCCACGGCGTCGCTGCGCTCCAGTGAGTGGATCGTTGCCGCCACCCGCCGGTTGCTTCCACAGGCCGACCTGACTCTCGCATACATTCCCCACCTCGACTACGACCTGCAGCGTTACGGCCCCGACAGCCCGGAGGCGGTAACCGCGGTGCGAGACGTCGATCGAGTCGTGGCTCCGTTGCTGAACGACGCCCTGCAGCGCGACACCCGCGTCGTCGTGCTCAGCGAGTACGGCATCACGGCGGCCACTCAGCAGGTACACATCAACCGGGTGTTCCGGGACGCCGGGCTGCTCGAGGTCTACACCCAGCACGGCATGGAGTATCTGGATCCGTGGACCTCGCGGGCGTTCGCCGTCGCCGATCACCAGACTGCTCATGTGTATGTGTCAGATCCGGCGGACGTCGACCATGTAGCCAAACTCTGTGGGGACCTGCCAGGGGTCGATCTCGTGCTCGATCGGGAAGCACAGGCCGAGCACGGGCTGAACCACGAACGTGCCGGCGAACTGGTGCTGGTCGCCGAGCCTGGCGCCTGGTTCACGTACTACTACTGGCTCGACGACGCACGCGCGCCGGACTTCGCCCGGGGTGTGGACATTCACCGCAAGCCGGGTTATGACCCCGCGGAGCTCTTCCTCAACCCCGCCGATCCACGGGTGAAGCTGCGGGCCGGGATGGCGCTGGCCCGCAAGAAGGTGGGGCTCCGGTATGCGATGAACGTCATCCCGACGGACGGACGTTGGGTGAAGGGCACCCATGGCCGGCTGCCCGACGATCCCGCGGACGGCCCGGTGCTGCTGTGCAGCGATGCTTCGACCGCACGGGATCGGCTCGCTGCCACCGACGTCCGCGACCTCCTGCTCGAACTCTGTGGTCTTCCCGAGGCTCGGTGATCTCGCCTAGCTCCACCCCACCCACCCGGTGATCGACAGTGCGTTGCGGCTCCACATTCACGACAATTCACCCCGAGAGCTCATCGGTTCACGACCACAGCACACTGTCGATCATCGAGGTGGGAACGGCGGTCGTGGAGCACCAGGAGCAGAGTCAGCCCGATCACGACGCCGGCCATCGTCGAGAGCTGGTTAACCGCGGCCAACGCGAACGGGTGCTCCGGGACGTCGGGCGGGACCGCGGCAGTGAAGAGACCTTTCCATGCGCCCCAGGCGAACAGCGAGCCGGACGAGACCCACGTCAGCAGCGACGGGACCCAGAAGCGCAGTCTGGTTCGCCGGTGGGTGAGCGCCCAGATGCCCCATGCTGCTATCAGCGCCCACACCGCTGAGTTGGCCACGGTGATGTGCCATCGCGCGTCCCGCAACCCGAGCTGGTCCGTTTCGAGGCCGACGGTGCCGCCGACGGCCCAATAGGCCTGCACGAGACCGAGCAGCACCACCACCGTCATCGCACGCCTGGCCAGCACCACCTGCAGCTGCCTAGTGGACCCGGCCCCCTCCGGAGCGTCGCTCATCGCACCACGAAAGGCCTCCGGCCAACGGCGTCGTGCGTACAGCGGGAAGGCGATCGCCAGCCCGAGGCCGGTTCCCGCAAAGGCCACGGCGATCAGCACGGCCTCCCATGTCGGAAGCTCAGCTCCGGGATCGGTCGCCTCGGGTGCGGATTGGAAGGGCGCAGTGGAGATGACCATGGTGAGGACGGGCACCAGGAACCCCATACCGATCCACGCCGGCAGGGCGACCATCCACGTCGGCACCCGGGTCCCCCATCGCTGGGCGAGCATGAGGGCCAGAGTGATCCCGACGGCCGCCATGACCACAGTGAGTCCGTTGACCTGCGCCCAATTGAGGTCCTCCCACACGCCCTGGTCGAGCCCGCCCCCCAACAATCCATCGAGAGTCCAGACAATCTTGATCAGCAAGTAGGGGAGCATAGCGAGCGCGGCGCCATACGCAGTCAGTTTCTGCACGCGCAGATCACGAGGGTGTTCCATGAACGCGACGTTATGCGGGGAGCCAGGACCGGCGGCTCCCTCGCCAGAGGGACCCACATCCCCCTCGCGAGTCCTCAGTGATCGAGAGTGCGTTGTGGCTCCACATACCCGACATTTCGCCCACGGAGTCGCCGGATTACGACCACAACGCGCTGTCGATCACCGGGAGTGAGGGGCGCATCAGGGGGACGGCGCGCCGTAACCGCCACCACCCGGCGTCTCGATCACCAAGGTGTCGCCCGGTCCGACCTCGACCGAATCATTACCGGCCAGCTCCACGACCGAGCCATCGGCTCGTTCGACCCAGTTGCGGCCGAGCATGCCGGGTCCGCCACCGGCCATGCCGTAAGGCGGCACGCGGCGATGTCCAGACAAGGTGCTCACGGTCATCGCCTCCCGAAACCGGAGCCGGCGCACCGCACCGTCCCCGCCCCTCCACCGGCCTTGCCCGCCGCTGCCGCGCCGGATGGCGAAGCTGTCCACCATGACCGGGAATCGCCACTCGAGCACCTCCGGGTCGGTGAGCCGGGAATTGGTCATATGGGTCTGCACCGCGGCAACGCCGTCGAAACCGTCGCCCGCGCCGGAACCCGAGCCCACCGTTTCGTAGTACTGATACTCGGCGTTGCCGAAGGTGGTGTTGTTCATGGTGCCGGACCCTTCGGCCTGCACGCCCAGAGCGGCGTACAACGCCGCGGTCACTGCTTGCGACGTCTCGACGTTCCCGGCGACGACGGCCGCTGGGTACTCCGGCGACAGCATGGTGCGGGGCGGCACGACGATCCGCAACGGTCTCAGGCAGCCGTCGTTCAGCGGGATGTCGTCGGCGACGAGGGTACGGAACACGTACAGCACGGCGGCCGTCGCCACCGACGTCGGCGCGTTGAAATTGTTGTCCAACTGGTCGGACGTGCCGGTGAAGTCGATCGTCGCCGACCGGTTCTGCCGGTCTACGGTGATCGACACGTCGATAGTCGAGCCCTGGTCCATTTCGTACCTGTACGCGCCGTCGTCGAGTGCGTCGATGACGCGGCGCACGGCCTCCTCGGCGTTGTCCTGGACATGACGCATGTACGCCTGCACCACGTCGAGGCCGAAGTGGTCGATCATCCGATTGACCTCGGCCACGCCCTTCTCGTTGGCCGCGATCTGCGCTCGTAGGTCAGCCAGGTTCGTGGCCGGGTTCCGCGACGGGTAGGGGGCCTGCGTCAGCAGGCGGACGGTCTCCTCCTCCATGAACCGTCCGTCCCGCACGAGCAGCCAATTGTCGAACAGCACACCTTCCTCGTGGATGTCGCGGCTGAATGCCGGCATGGAGCCTGGTGTGAGGCCGCCGATCTCGGCATGGTGCCCGCGGGATGCGACATAGAACAGCACGTCGCGGGAGGCTTCGCCGTCACCGCTCCCGCCTCCCGCCCCGACAACTTCCCGCGGCACCGGAGCGAACACCGGCGTCACCACGGTGATATCCGGCAGGTGCGTGCCCCCGTGATACGGATCATTGACGGCGTAGACGTCACCGGGCCGGAGCTCACCGGCCATGGCCCGCCGTTCGATCACCTCTTTGACGCTGGACCCCATCGAGCCAAGATGCACCGGCATGTGCGGCGCGTTCGCGATCAGGTTGCCGTCGGGGTCGAACAACGCGCAAGAGAAGTCGAGCCGCTCCTTGATATTGACTGACTGGGCGGTCGATTCCAGTCGAGCACCCATCTGCTCAGCGATGGACATGAACAGGTTGTTGAAGATCTCGAGCATCACCGGGTCGACGTCGGTGCTCACGCCGGCGATGTCCGCCCGGTCACGCACCCGCTCGATCTGCACGTGACCGTGCTCGGTGATGGCCCCTCGCCAACCGTCGTCGATCACCGTCGTCGCATTCGCCTCGGCGATGATCGCTGGCCCGTTCACGTGATCACCGGATGTCAGCTGGTCCCGCTGAAAGAGCGGCGCATCCACCCGTCCCCCGCCCCGGTAGAGCCGTACGGAACTGGCGCCGGGCGACTGGGGGGTGACGCGGAGTGAGCCCTGAGCAGGGACGAGGTCCCTTGCTCCAACCCCCAGCTCCACCTGAGGCGTCAGCCCGACCGCCTCTACCGACACTGCTTCGACGATGAGGGGCCGCTCCATCAGGAACGCGTACATCCGGCGATAGGTTTCCTCGAACTCGGCGACCATGGCATCTGGTTCGGCAAGCTCTACCTGAACGGCAGTGTCCGTACCGTCGTAGCGCAGATGGGCTCGTGCGGTGACGCGGATCCGATCGCCGGGAACGTCCTCGGCAGTCAGTTCGTCCCGCGCGGATTCTTCTAGTGCGCTGACGACGTCGCGCAGTCGATCCATCGCCCCATCAGCAAGCTCTGACTCGATCGATTGTTCGCGCATCGCGGTGGTGTCGGCCAGGCCGATGCCCAGAGCCGACAGCACGCCGGCCATCGGCGGGACCAGCACGGACCGGATACCGAGCGAATCGGCCACCGCGCAGGCGTGCTGTCCGCCGGCGCCGCCGAACGTCGTCAGCACATATTCGGTGACGTCGTGCCCCTTCTGCACGGAGATTTTCTTGATCGCGTTCGCCATGTTCGCTACCGCAATGGCCAGGTATCCATCCGCGATCTGTTCCGGCGTGCGCTGTTCACCGGTCTGCTCGGAGATCTCATGTGCCAGCTGGGTGAACTTCTCTCGTACGATGCCGGCATCCAGCGGCTCGTCGCCGCCGGGGCCGAACACCGCCGGGAATTGATCCGGCTGGATACGGCCGAGCATCACGTTGGCGTCCGTGACCGTCAGCGGGCCGCCGTTTCGATATGCGGCCGGCCCTGGATGGGCACCGGCTGAGTCCGGTCCCACCCGCAGCCTTGACCCGTCGAAATGCAGGATCGAACCGCCGCCTGCTGCCACGGTGTTGATGTCCAGCATGGGCGCGCGCAGGCGGACCCCGGCTACCTGGGTGTTGAATGTGCGCTCGTACTCCCCGGCATAGTGCGAGACGTCGGTGGATGTACCGCCCATGTCGAATCCGATCACCTTGTCGAAGCCAGCCAGCCGCGACATGCGCGCCATCCCGACGATTCCACCGGCCGGTCCCGACAGGATGGCGTCCTTGCCGCGGAAGTGTCCGGCTTCGGCGAGGCCGCCGTTGGACTGCATGAACATCAACCGGACGCCCGGCAGCTCGTCGGCTATCTGCCGGACATAGCGGCCCAGGATCGGCGACAGGTAAGCGTCGACGACGGCGGTGTCACCGCGCGGAACCAGTTTCATCAGTGGGCTGGCCTCACTGGACAGGGATACCTGGGGGAAGCCGATGCGTTGCGCCAGTTCGCCGACGAGGTGTTCGTGCGCCGGGTAGAGGTGACTGTGCATGCAAACGATCGCCACCGCGCGATACCCGTCGTCGTAGGCGGCACGCAGTTCGGTCTCCAACTCGTCGAGCCTCGGCGCGCGAAGCACGTCGCCCTGCGCGGTGACGCGTTCGTCGACCTCCAGGACGCGCTCATGCAGGAGTTCCGGAAGGACGATTTGCCGGTCGAAGATCCGCGGGCGACTCTGATAGCCGATCCGCAGCGCGTCGGCGAATCCACGGGTGATCACCAGGACCGTCCGGTCCCCGGTGCGTTCGAGCAATGCGTTGGTCGCGACCGTCGTGCCCATCCGGACCGCCTCGATCCGGTCCGCCAGCGAGCGCCGGTCAGGAACGGCACCACCAGACCTGTTCTCGTCCCTGTCGAGGAGCTCACGGATTCCGGCGACGGCGGCGTCACGGTACTGGCCCGGGTTCTCGGAGAGGAGTTTGTGTGTCACCAGCGAGCCGTCGGGACGGCACGCCACGATATCGGTGAACGTGCCGCCGCGGTCGATCCAGAATTGCCAGCGTCCAGACATGGAACGACCCTAAAGGTTCGCTTTGCCAGGCGGGCCGCCAGCCAGCCCAACCCGTGATCATGAGCAGCTTTCCGCGCCATCCTCCGGTGATCGTGAGCGGATATTGGTCGCTATGACGACACAGATGCGACCACGATCACACGAAGTTGCGCAGAATTATGCTCACGATCACCGTCAGCAGTGTTCCGGCCTATTGCTGCTGGACGGGCTCGGTAGCATGGTCCGGTGAGCTCATCCCGCGCCGGCATCCTCTATGGCTTCGCGGCGTACGGCCTGTGGGGACTGCTCCCGCTCTACTGGGCGCTGCTGGACCATGTCGGTTCTCTCGAGGTGCTGGCGCATCGGGTCGTGTGGTCGCTGCTCGTCGTGCTCGTCATTCTCGCGCTCACGCGCCGCCTCGGCCGCCTCCGAGGGCTCGGCCCACGCGCCTACACGTTGCTGTGCGTGGCCGGCCTGATCATGACGGTCAACTGGGGCACATACATCTGGGCGGTCAGTCAGGGCCGCGTCATCGAGACCTCGCTCGGGTACTTCATCAACCCTCTGGTGACTGTCCTGGTGGCCGTCATCGTGCTGCGTGAGCGGCTGCGTCGGCCCCAGTGGGTGGCCATGGCGATCGCTCTGGTGGCCGTTGTGATCCTGACGGTGAACTACGGCCAGCTGCCATGGATCGGACTGACGCTCGCCTTCACATTCAGCTTTTACAGCCTGATCAAGAAGAAGCTCCGGGTCCCGGCTGTCGAGAGTGTGGCGGTGGAGTCAGCCGCGGTCTTCCTCCCGGCCCTGATCTTCCTGCTCACGCTGCAATTCACCGGCGACGCGGATTTCGGGCACGTCGATCTGGGCACTGACTTGCTGTTCGTAGCGACGGGTGTGGCGACCGCGGTGCCTTTGCTGCTCTTCGCGGCCGCCGCGAGCCGCGCGGCGCTGAGCACGCTGGGCCTCATGCAGTACCTCGGGCCCACAATCCAGTTCATGATCGGCCTCTTCGTCTTCAACGAGGAGGTGCCGCCTGTTCGGTTCATCGGTTTCGGGTTGGTGTGGGTTGCTCTGGTGATCTTCACCGCGGATGCCCTTCATCACCGGCGCCGCCGGCTGGCCGGTACTGTCGCCACCGCTACAGTCCCCCCAAAACCGCCTCCTAGCAGCCTCGCACCGGAGCCCTAAATGATCATGTTTGGTGGGTTTTCTCGTGCGTGACCATGCTTGCAGGCCTATTGACGCACGAGAAAACCCACCAAACATGATCATTTAGGGAAGCGTCAGGAGGTGCGAGTGACGACGGTGTCGCAGAGCGCCTCCAGCGCCCGACGCGCCGGCACGTCGGGAACCGAGGCCAGGGCCGCGCGGGCGTCGTCGGCCCAACGGAACACCTCGCGGCGAGCCTCCTCCATCGCCGGATGGGCCCGCAGCAGCCTCAGAGCCTCCGCGTGGTCGGAGTCGTCGGCGATCGGTCCGGAGATGAGTTCGAGCAATCGTTCGTCGCCTGCCCGGGCCGCGCGCCGGGCGTACAGGACCGGGAGCGTGGCCACACCCTCTCGCAAGTCGGTACCGGGCGTCTTGCCCGACAGCGCTGACTCGCCGGCGATGTCGAGCAGGTCGTCGGCGAGCTGGAAAGCCATACCTATCCGTTCGCCGTAGTCGCCGAGCATGTCGACGACGTCGGAGTCGGCGCCGGCGTGCAACGCGCCCAGTCGGACCGATGCCGCGATCAACGAGGCGGTCTTGTCGGTCAACACGGACAAGTAGTGCTCGACCGGATCTTCGCCCTCGCCGGCACCGATCGTTTCCCGCAACTGCCCCTGCACCAGCCGGCGGAAGGTGCGCGCCTGGATCCGCACCGATTCCGGGCCGAGATCGGCAAGCATGTCCGACGCGCAGGCGAAGAGGAAGTCACCGGTCAGGATGGCCACGGTGTTATCCCACCGGGCATTGGCACTAGGACCGCCTCGGCGCAGCTGGGCTTCGTCCATGACGTCGTCGTGATAGAGCGTCCCGACATGGGTCAGCTCGACGACCACCGCAGCCGGCACCACGCCCGGCGCCTCGATGTCGCCGAAACTGGCAGCTACGAGGGTCAGCAGCGGCCGGAACCGCTTTCCGCCCGCGCGCACAAGATGCCGGGACGCCTCCGACAGCACATCGTCGTCGGATTTCACCGCCTCATGGAGCCGTTGTTCGACGTCGTCGAGCGCTGAACTCACCGACGCTTCGAGGTCAGCGTCGACCGACGGGATCCCGAGACTGCTAACACTCACCGAGCCCTCCCAACCTGACCTTCATCCTGAGTCCGCTATTGCCATGCCGACACGCCTGTGGGAAATAGATCGCTTCTATTCCATCAGACCCCGTCGTGATGCGATGCGCCCGCAGCTAGAGGCTGCCGGCGCCGAAACACTAGTGTCGCGTACCTCCCCGTCCGGCGAATAAGAGACCCCGGCCAATGTGGGCCCTGGGCGCGTGTGCCCACACGCGCCCGCCCGGCGTTTTTCCCGCTTTCCCGCGGACGTGAAGACATGTTCCCCAGTTCGCGCGATACGGCACATCAGCGGATGAAGACCGCGGCTTGTTCCGCCAGGTCCAGCAGCGGTCCCGGCAGGATGCCCAGGGCGATCGTCGCAACCGCGGCGGCTCCGATGCCAACGACGGTCCACCCACTCGGAACGGCCACGGTGGGTCCTTCCGAAGCGGGTTCGGAGAAGAACATCAGCACGATGACGCGCACATAGAAGAAAGCCGCCACCGCGCTCACCAGCACACCAACGATCACCAGTGGCATCGCCCCGCCTTGGAAGGCGGCAGCGAACACGGTCAGCTTGCCCACAAAACCGCTCGTGAGCGGGATGCCGGCGAGCGCCAGCAGGAACAGCCCGAAGGTCGCAGCAAGAAGTGGTGACCGCTTACCCAAACCGGCCCACTTGGACAGGTGTGTCGCCTCACCACCGGCGTCCCGGACGAGTGTGACGACGGCGAACGCGCCCAACGTGGTGAGGCCGTAGGCCGCCAGGTAGAACAGGATCGCGGCGATGGCGACCTCGTCCACGGCGACCAATGCGGTCAGGATGAACCCGGCGTGCGCGATCGACGAGTACGCGAGCATCCGTTTGACGTCGGTCTGGGTCAGCGCGACGACGATTCCGACCACCATGGTGGCGATGGCGACCGCCCACAACATCGGCTGCCAGTCGGTGCGAATCCCGCCGAAGGCGACGTAGAAGAGGCGCAGCATCGCACCGAACGCGGCCAGTTTGGTGCACGCGGCCATGAAGGCGGTGACTTGAGTGGGCGCTCCCTGGTAGACGTCCGGTGTCCACGCGTGGAACGGCACCGCACCGATCTTGAACAGCAGTCCCACAGCCATCAGGCCGACGCCGGCCAGCAACAGGCCTTCCTGACCGACCCGAGCGGTCAGTGCGGCATCGATTTCGGAGAACCGCAGCGAGCCGGCGAACCCGTAGACGAAGGCCGACCCGAACAGGAAGAACCCGGAGGCGAAAGCACCCAGGAGGAAGTACTTCATGGCCGCTTCCTGCGACAGCAGACGGCGGCGCCGCGCCATGCCGCAGAGCAGGTACAACGGCAGCGACAAGACCTCGAGCGCGATGAACAAGACGAGAAGGTCGTTCGCCGCGGGGAAGAGCATCATCCCGCCGACGGAGAACATCATCAGCGGGTAGACCTCGGTCTGCAGCACCTTCTCGCGGACCAGTACCCGCTCGTCCTCGCTCCCGGGCAGCGACGACGCGGACGGTGCGAACGCGTCGCCGCCGGACTCGATCCGGCGTTCGGCGAAGAACATGACGCTGATGATCGCCATGACCAGCAGCGTTCCCTGAAGGAACAGAGCCGGGCCGTCGATGGCGACGGAACCAACGGCTCCGACGATCTCGGTGTCGCGCAGGCGAACCACCTGCACCAGAGCGGCAACCAAGGCGACCAGAGCCAGCCCGACCTGGACGGCATGCCGGGGACGTCGCGGCACGAACGCCTCGACCAGCACCCCGACGACACCCGCGCCGAGGACGATGATCATCGGCAGCAGGGCGGCGTATTCGATAGACGGCGCGGTCACTGATCGTTCCCTTCAATGACGGTGTCGACAACGTTTATCAGCGGCGGCGGAACGTCGACTTCCACCTCGGCGAGGGTGGGCCCGACGCCGTCGTCGATCACATCGATCACGGTCCTCGGGAAGACCCCGATGGCCAAGATCAGCGCGATCAGCGGAGCAACCACGGCGATCTCACGCCGGCCGAGGTCGCGCATCCCGGCGCTTTCCTCCCGCACCGGACCGGTCATGGTCCGCTGATAGAGCCAGAGGATGTACAGCGCGGCGAGCACGATACCGCCGGTGGCGATCACAGCTGCGGCCCGGTAGCGCTCGAAAGTACCCGCGATGACCAGGAACTCGGAGAGGAACGTCGCCAGCGGCGGCAAGGCCAGGCCGGACAACCCGGCGAAGAGGAACACACCAGCCAGCTTCGGAGCGGGTTTCTGGATCCCGCCGTAGTCGGCCACCAGCCGCGAGTTGCGCCGCGAGATCATGAATCCGACGACGACGAACAGCGCGATGGTCGACAACCCGTGGTTGACCATGTAGAACGTCGCTCCGGTAGCGCCACGATCGGTCAGGGCGAAAATGCCCAGCACGATGAACCCGAAGTGCGAGATCGACGTGTAGCCGATCAGGCGCTTCATGTCCGTCTGTCCGATGGCCAGCAGCGCACCGTAGACGATGCTGATGACCGCGAGCACAACGATGAATGGCGCGAACTCAGCGGCCGCCGCCGGGAAGAGCGGAACGGCCAGCGCGATCATGCCGAAGGTGCCGACCTTGTCCGCGACTCCGGAGAGGAACGCGGCGTTGGACGGCGTCGCCTCCGCGGCGGCATCGGGCAACCACGTGTGGAAAGGCCACAACGGCGCCTTGATGGCGAATGCCAACATGAAGCCGAGGAACATCCACCGCTGCGCGTCGGTGCCGATGTCCAGTGCCATCAGGTCCGCTAGCAGGAACGACGGGTTCCCGGCATCGACCGACTGAACGTACACACCGATCACGGCGGCGAGCATCACCAGGCCACCGAAGAGGTTGTACAGCAAGAACTTCAGCGCGGCGTACCGGCGCTGCGGCCCGCCGTACATCCCGATCATGAAGTACAGCGGGATCAGCATCGCCTCGAAGACGATGTAGAACAGCAGCAGGTCCTTGGCGAGGAACGCCGCCAGGATCATCGCCTCGACCAGCAGCAGCAGCGCGAAGAACGGCTTCGGATCCCGCTTCTCAGCATCGGCCTCGGGCCACATCGCCATGGCGACGATCGGCGTCGCCACCGCGGTGAGCGCGATCAGCGCGATCCCGATGCCGTCCACGCCGAGCGCCCAGTGGATGCCCAGCGCCTCGATCCATGCGTGCTGTTCGGCCAGCTGATAGCGGTCACCGCCCAGCTCGAACTGGGAGATCACGGCGACCGCCACAGCCAGGGTCAGCAGCGAAAACGCGATCGCCACTTGCTTGGCGAGCTTTCCGCGCCCGGACGGCACCAGCGCCGTCAGCACGGCCCCGAGCGCGGGCACCGCGATGAGTGTGGTCAACCAGGGAAACGTCACGGCAACCTCACCAACAGCATGGCAATGACGACTAGGCCGGCGCCGGCCAGCATGGTCAGTGCGTACGAGCGGACGAAACCGGTCTGCCAGCGTCGCCAGCGGGCCGACAGGCCGCCGACGGCGGTCGCGGCCCCGACGACGGCGCCGTCGACGCCACGGTTCTCGGCGTAAACCAACGACCGGGTCAGGTACTGGCCGGGCCGCATCAGCACGGCCTCGTTGAAGGCGTCCCCGTACAGATCACGACGGGCAGCCACCGTGATCGGGTTGCCTGCCGGCGCGACCGGCGACACCGGACGACGCTGATACAAGAACCAGGCCAGTGCTGCTCCGGCCACCACGGTGGTCAAAGTGATGGCGATCAGCAGGGGCAGCGGTATCGGCAGATCCGGGTGTTCCTCACCGGTGACGGGCTCGAGCCAGTCGACGATCCCGCCGCCGATGTACAGCAGCCCCGCACCGCCGGCGACCGACAGGACGCCCAGGCCGATCAACGGCCAGGTCATCACCTTCGGCGACTCGTGCGGATGAGCGACTGTGCCTGTGGTCGCGCTCGTCGTCTCCGTCGTTCCTCCTCCGACTTCTCGCCGCTCCTCCGACCAACGTTTGCTGGTGAAGAACGTCATCAACATGACGCGGGTCATGTAGAAGGCTGTGATACCGGCACCGAGCAGCGCGCAGATCCCGATGAGAATGCCCTCACCGAAAGCGGCCTCGATGATCAGGTCCTTGGAGAAGTACCCGGCGAACGGCGGGATGCCGATGATCGCCAGATAACCGAGGCCGAACGTCGCGAAGGTGACCGGCATCGCGGCGCGCAGTGCGCCGAACCTGCGCATGTCCACCTCGTCGTTCATGCCGTGCATGACCGATCCGGCGCCCAGGAAGAGATTGGCCTTGAAGAAGCCGTGGGTGATCAGGTGGAAGATCGCGAAGGCGTAGCCCGCCGGTCCGAGCCCGGCGGCGAGCATCATGTAACCGATCTGGCTCATCGTGGACCCAGCCAGCGCCTTCTTGATGTCGTCCTTGGCGCACGCGATGATCGCACCCATCAGCAACGTGATGGCTCCGATGACGACGACGGCCGTACGCGCTTGAGGCGCGAGGTCGTAGATCGCCGCGGAGCGCACCACCAGGTAGACGCCGGCGGTGACCATCGTGGCCGCGTGGATCAGCGCCGACACGGGTGTCGGGCCTTCCATCGCGTCCAGCAGCCAGGACTGCAGCGGGAACTGTGCCGACTTACCGCATGCGGCCAGCAACAGCAGCAGGCCGATCGCGTTCAGCCAGCCGGTGGGAGCACCCGCTTCGGCGCCGGCGAACACCATCTCGAACGACGAGGAGCCGAACACGATCAGCATCGAGGCGACGGCGAGCACCATCCCCATGTCGCCGACCCGGTTGACCACGAACGCCTTCTTGGCGGCGACAGCCGCGGACGGCTTGTGTTGCCAGAAGCCGATCAGCAGGTAGGACGCCAGTCCGACACCCTCCCAGCCGATGAACATGATCAGGTAGTCGGCCGCCAGGACCAGTAGCAGCATCGCCGCGACGAAGAGGTTCAGGTACGCGAAGAACCGTCGCCGGCGCTCGTCGTGCTCCATGTAGCCGATCGAGTAGACATGGATCAGCGAACCCACGCCGGTGATCAGCAGGACGAAGGCCATCGAAAGCTGGTCGAGGAGCAGGTCCACTCGGACCTCGTAGCCGCCGGCGTTGAACCATTCCCACAGCGGCACCAGGAACGAGCGCTCGCCGCCGGACTCACCGAGCATGGTGATGAACAGGGCGACAGCAACGACGAACGAGGCGACGGCCGCACCCGTGCCGATCAGGTGGCCGGTGCGGTCCAGCTTCCTGCCGCCGAGCAGCAGGATCGCCGCTCCCAGCAGTGGCAGCGCGATCAGCAGCCACGTCCAGGAGATCAGGCCGCTGGCCTCTTGAACGACTTGGTGCGTCTGATCAGCCTGGGCAGCGAAACTCTGTGTCAACGAGTTGATCGAATTCACCTGTCCCCACCCGTCACAACTTCAGCAGGCTGGCATCGTCGACCGATGCGGACCTGCGAGTTCGGAAAATCATCACGATGATGGCCAGGCCGACCACGACCTCTGCGGCAGCAACGACCATGACGAAGAACGCCACGATCTGACCGTCGAGGTTGCCGTGCATCCGCGCGAACGTCACGAAGGCGAGGTTGGCCGCGTTGAGCATGAGCTCGACACTCATGAAAGCCACCAGGGCGTTTCGCCGCAGCAATACACCGGCGCTGCCAATGGTGAACAAGATGGTGGCCAGCACCAGGTACGACGTGGGGTTCATCGAGGCGCACCTCCGTCGCCAGAGCCGGAATCATCGCCGTCGGTGGAATCCGTCTCGGCCCCGGGCTCACCTGGACCGGCGACGCCGCCCGGCTCGCTCGCCGGCGGCTCAGCTCCGGGGTGAACGTCTTGTCCGGCATCGGCGTCGGCTCGCGGTCCCGCCTCGGAGTCCGGCACAGGCTCGTCCTCGTCCTCCCCGATCCGGCCGACATCGCCGGCGAATTCCTCCGGGGGACGTGCGGCACCGCGGGCCACCAGCACCTGGGAGACCGACGACTCGGCCGGGGTGCCGTCCGGCAGCAGCGCCGGCGTGTCGACCGCATTGTGCCGGGCGTACACACCTGGCACCGGGTTGCCGGCCGCTTCACGCGGATCACCCTCGCGGAACCGTCGCTCAGAGAGCTCGCGCTGGCTGAGCCGGCGGTTGCGCCGCTCGCGGTGGGTGAGGACCATGGCGCCGACGGCGGCGGTGATCAGGACGGCGGCCACCACCTCGAAAGCCCAGACATAACGACCGAAGATCAGGTCAGCGATGCCGTAGACGTTGCCCTCCGGTGCCGCCGCGGCTGTGCCTGCGGGGTCTGGCAGCGCCGCTCGGCCGGCGACGCCGGTGAGCAGAATGACGACGCCGATGACCGCCAGGGCGGCAGCACCACGCTGCCCGCGGATGGTCTCGACCCGGGAGTCGGACGCATCGACGCCGACCAGCATGATGACGAAGAGGAACAGCATCATGATCGCGCCGGTGTAGACGACGATCTGCACGACGCCGAGGAACGGCGCTTCCAACGCGATGTAGAGGATCGCCAAGCCCACCATGGTGACCGCCAGGAACAAGGCGCCGTGCACCGCTTTGCGGGAGAAGACGAGCCCGAGCGCACCGATCACGGCCAGTGGCGCGATGATCCAGAAAAGGATCTGTTCACCTGTGGACCCGGTGGAGGTCTCGGTCACCTGGGTGGCGACAGTGGCCAGGAGACTCACCGGCCCCCCTCTCCGGCTGATGTACCCGAGCGCGAGTCACTTCCGCCGCCGCCCTGCAGGCCGGCGCCGAGGTAATAGTCGCGTTCGTCGTCACCCAAACGCATCGGGTGCGGCGGGTCTTCCATGCCCGGCAACAGCGGCGCGAGCAGATCCTTCTTCTCGTAGATCAGGCTCTCTCGCGTATGGTCCGCGAGTTCGTACTCGTTGGTCATCGTGAGCGCGCGCGTCGGGCAGGCCTCGATACAAAGGCCACAGAGGATGCAGCGCAGATAATTGATCTGGTACACCCTGCCGTATCGCTCACCGGGCGAGTAACGCTGGTCGTCGGTGTTGGGTGCGCCCTCGACATAGATGGCGTCCGCCGGGCACGCCCACGCACACAGCTCGCAGCCGACGCACTTCTCCAGCCCATCCGGGTGCCGGTTGAGCTGATGGCGGCCGTGGAATCGCGGCGCTACCGGGTGTCGTTGCTCCGGATACTGCTCGGTTACCTTCTTACGGAACATGGTCCGGAAGGTGACCCCGAACCCTGCTACCGGATCGAGGAAACTAGGCACTGCTGCCCTCCTCAGAGCTGTTGCTCTCATTGGTTTCATCGGCCATGCGCCCCGGCGCCACCGGAGCAGCGCTGAGCTGCTGGCCTGGCAGCGGCGGGACCGGGTGGCCGCCTGCGAACGCGTCGAACGGTTTCTCGGCCGCTTCGGTCTCAGCACTGGATTCGTCGCTGCCCGGCCGTTCGGTGAACAACGGAATCACCCACGACGCCACCAGGATGACGGCCAGGACGATACCGCCCCAGATCAACAGCTCCTGGCGCTCGACACCTTCGTTCAGCGCCAGGCGCATCCCCGCGACGGCGACGATCCAGACCAGCGAGACCGGGATGAGCACCTTCCACCCAAGCTTCATGAACTGGTCGTAGCGGAACCTGGGCAAGGTTCCACGCAACCAGATGAAGAGGAAGAGCAGGGCGATGACCTTGCCGAAGAACCACAGAAGCGGCCACCAGCCCTCGTTGAACATGCCGTCGTTGATTGCTGACAGCGGCCATGGCGCCCGCCAGCCCCCAAGGAACAGAGTGGTCGCGAGGGCCGAAACATTGACCATGTTGATGTACTCGGCGAGGAAGAACAGCGCGTACTTGATCGACGAGTACTCGGTTCCCCATCCGGCGACGAGCTCTCCCTCGGCCTCGGGGAGGTCGAAGGGGGCCCGGTTGACCTCGCCGACCATCGAGATCAGGTAGACGGCGAACGACGGGGCCAGGATCAGCCCGTACCAGAGCCGTTCCTGGCCTTCCACAATGCCCGACGTGGACATCGTGCCGGCGAACAGGAACACCCCCACGAACGAAAGCCCCATGGCCAGCTCGTAGGAGATCACCTGGGCAGAAGACCGCAGGCCGCCCAGCAACGGGTACGTGGAACCGCTGGACCAGCCGGCGAGCATCAGCCCGTAGACGCCGACGGAGGCGATCGCCAGCACCAGCAGCACCGCGACCGGAGTATCGGTCAGCTGCAGGCGGGTCGTCTGCCCGAAGATCGACACTTCAGGGCCAAGCGGAATGAGGGCGAAGATCAGGAACGCCGGAACAACGGCGACGATCGGCGCGAGTATGTAGACGACCTTGTCGGCCGCCTTCGGGATGATGTCTTCCTTCAGCATGAGCTTGACGCCGTCAGCGAGGCTCTGCAGCCAGCCCTTGGGCCCAACTCGGTTCGGGCCGACCCGGTGCTGCATCTTCGCCACGGTCTTGCGCTCGAACACGATGGTGAAGAGCACCAACAAGACCAGGATCACGAAGATGGCCACACACTTGATCGCGATGATCCACCACGGATCGTCGCCGAATCCCTCGACCTGATCAACCGCCCGGATGTCAGTGAGCGCCAGCCCGGGGATCATGCGTCACCTCCAGAGAGCGTCACGACCGCGCCTGGTCCGGCGCCCAGATCCACGTGGACCCGGCAGCCGGCGGAATTCTGTGGAAGCCACACGACGCGGTCGGGCATCTCGGTCACCGCCAGCGGCAGCGTCACCGAGCCGGTGGACGTGCTGATAGTCAGCAGTTCGCCATCAGCGACACCCACCTCGGCAGCCGTGACAGCTGACAGCCGGGCGCACGCTCGACGGGCGGTCCGCGCCAGGTGCGGCTCGCCGTCCTGTCCGCGACCGAGGTCGAGCATCATCCGCCAGGTCGCGAGTACAGCCTGGTTGGCAGCGGCCTCCGGCGGTTCGGCGGAGTGCCCGCCCGGCTCCGGCGGCTCACCCGGCCAGGCACCGAGTTCAGCGATCTCGGCACGCACCGCGTCCAGGTCACGGACTCCGAGGGCGGTGCCTAGCTCGGCCGCGACCGCGTCGAGCGCCATCGCGTCGGACCAGGCGGCGCTGTGTTGCAAGACCTTGGGGAACGGCCGGTGGCGGCCTTCCCAGTTGACGAAGGTCCCGGCTTTCTCCGCCGGCGGCGCGACCGGGAGGACCACATCGGCCAGCTCGGTCACCTCGCTGGAGCGGGCCTCGAGACTCAGCACGAAGCCGGCGTTCTCCAGAGCCGCCCGCGCGGCCACCGGATCAGGCAGGTCCGCCAGCTCGACACCACCGACGACGATGCCAGTGAGCGTCCCGTCGGACAGACTCGTCAAGATCCCGCTGGTATCGCGGCCTTCCAACGGCGGCAGGTTCTGCACTCCCCACACAGCAGCCATGTCGACGCGCGCTTCCGCCTGTTCGATCGGGCGGCCACCGGGAAGTAGGGTCGGCAGCAGGCCGGCTTCCACCGCGCCGAGCTCACCGGCCCGGCGCGGCACCCAGGCGAGTCTCGCACCGGTGGCGGCGGACAGCCGCACCGCCGCACTCAACGCACCCGGCACCGTCGCCAACCGCTCGCCGACCATCAGAACGGCGCCTTCGCTGCACAGCTGATCATGCAGCGCGGCCATGGGCGACGCCTTCGCGGCGATCGCGTCCAGAATCTCGGCCTCGGTGCCTGGTGCCGCCGAGATGAGCTGACCGGAGAGCTTCTCCAGGCCACGGGAGGCAAACGGAGCCACGGAATGGATGCTCGTTCCTTTGCGCGCTGCCTTGCGCAGGCGGAGGAAAACGGTGCCAGCTTCCTCTTCGGGTTCCAAACCCGCCAGCAGCACCGTCGGCGCGGCCTCCAGGTCACCGAACGTGACCCGCCGCTCGCCACTCTGCCCGGCGGCGAACCGCTGCAGGAACCTCGTCTCCTCACTCGAGTGGCTACGCACCCGGAAATCGACGTCGTTGCTACCGAGCGCCACGCGCGCGAACTTGGAGTAGGCATAGGCATCTTCGAGGGTGACCCGTCCACCGGTCAGCACCGCCACACCCGCGTCGTCACGAGCGGCCGCCAGGCCACGCGCGGCGAGCGTCAAAGCCTCCGGCCAGGAGGCGGTCACCAGCTCACCGGTTTCCTCATCCCTGACCAGAGGATGCGTCAGGCGGTCGGGCAACGTGTACGAGCGGAACGCGAAACGGTCCTTGTCGGTGATCCACTCCTCGTTCACATCGGGGTCGTCGCCCGCCAGCCGGCGCATGACGTTGTCCCGCCGGTGATCGACGCGGATGGCGCTCCCGCAGGCGTCGTGCTCGCCGACGGACGGCACCGACACGAGGTCGAACGGGCGTGACCTGAAGCGGTAGGCCGCCGAGGTCAACGCGCCCACCGGGCAGATCTGGATGGTGTTCCCCGAGAAGTAGCTCTCGAACGGCTCTTTCTCGTAGATGCCCACTTGCTGCAGGGCGCCCCGCTCCAACAGCTCGATGAACGGGTCGCCGGCAATCTCCTGCGAGAACCGCGTGCAACGCGCGCACAGCACACACCGTTCGCGGTCGAGCAAGACCTGAGCGGAGATGTTGATCGGCTTCGGGTACGTACGCTTCTTGCCCTCGTACCGTGAGTCGCCCCGGCCGTTGCTCATCGCCTGGTTCTGCAGCGGGCATTCCCCGCCCTTGTCGCAGACCGGGCAGTCGAGCGGGTGGTTGATCAGCAGGAACTCCATGATTCCCTGCTGAGCTTTGTCGGCCACCGGCGACGTCAGCTGGGTGTTGACGACCATGCCCGGCATGACTGTGAGGGTGCACGAAGCCTGCGGCTTCGGCATCCCGCGGCCGTTGCCCATGTCGGGGACTTCGACCAGGCACTGCCGGCACGCGCCGGCCGGCTCGAGGAGTGGATGATCGCAGAACCTGGGGATCTGAATACCGATCATCTCGGCGGCACGGATCACCAGAGTGCCCTCAGGCACACTCACCTCGAAACCGTCGATGGTGAGAGTGACCAGGTTCTCCTTGGGCTCGACGTCACCCGACGCCGAGTTGGTGGTGACGGTCATTGAGCGCTGACCCCCGCTTCTTCCTGACGTTCGACGGCGAACAGGGCCGACGCCGCTGGATCGAACGGACAGCCGCCGTGCTCGAAGTGCGCAATGTACTCGTCGCGGAAATACTTGATCGACGACGTGACCGGCGAAACGCCCCCGTCGGCCAGGGCGCAGAAAGAACGCCCGGCGATGTTGTCCGACATATCGAGCAGTTTGTCTAGATCCGCTTCGGTCCCCTGGCCTTCTTCGAGCCGGTCGAAGATCTGCACCATCCACCAGAAGCCCTCACGGCATGGGGTGCATTTGCCGCACGACTCGTGTTTGTAGAAGTCGACCCACCTGGAGGTGGCCCGCACCACACACGTGGTGTCGTCGAAAATCTGCAATGCCCGGGTTCCCAGCATGGACCCGACGCCCGCCATACCCTCGAAATCGAGCGGCAGATCGGCGTGTTCGGCTGTGAGCATCGGTGTGGACGACCCACCAGGGGTCCAGAACTTCAACTCGTGCCCGGCGCGAATCCCTCCGGCCATGTCGAGTAGCTCGTTGAGCGTGATACCCAGCGGAGCCTCATACTGTCCGGGACGCGTCACATGGCCGGACAGTGAGAAGATCCCGAAGCCCGGTGACTTCTCCGAGCCCATCGACCGGAACCAGCCGGAGCCGTTGGTCACGATGGACGGCACAGAGGCGATCGTCTCCACGTTGTTGATCACCGTGGGCGAAGCGTACAGGCCGGCCACGGCCGGGAACGGCGGCTTCAGCCGCGGCTGGCCCCGGCGGCCCTCCAGCGAATCCAGCAGGGCGGTTTCCTCGCCGCAGATATAGGCACCGGCACCTGTGTGCACGATCACCTCGAGGTCGAATCCCGATCCGAGGATGTTCGATCCGAGATAGCCGGCCTCGTAAGCCTCTGCCACCGCCTGCTGCAGCCGGCGCACGACCGTCAGGACCTCACCACGAACGTAGATGAACGCATGGCTGGCGCGGATCGCATACGAGGAGATGATGACGCCCTCGATGAGCAGGTGCGGGTCGGCCATCATCAGTGGGATGTCCTTGCACGTGCCCGGCTCGGACTCGTCGGCGTTGACCACGAGGTAGGTCGGCTTCGGAGAGTCCTTGGGGACGAAGCTCCACTTCATGCCCGTGGGGAACCCCGCGCCGCCGCGGCCGCGCAGGCCGGAGTCCTTGACCGCCTCGACGATCGAATCCGGTGTGCGCTGCAGCGCCTGGCGCAGTGCCTTGTAGCCACCGTGCCGCTCGTAGACCCGCCGGGTGAAGGAGTCCTCCAGATCCCAACGGGCGGTCAGCACCGGCGTCAGGGTCGAGGCACGTTTCTCCGCCGAGGCCCCGGATGCCGTGGTCACTTCTGCTCCTCCCCGCTCTTCGTGTCGGCAGCGCCCAGCTCAGGCTGCCCGCCCTCAGGCGCGGTCCAGCCCTTTTCCTTGGCCAGCCGCAGGCCTGCCAGTGAAGCTGGCCCGGCCTGCTCGCCTTGCAAGGCGGCGCCGTCCGGGAAACCCGCGAGAACCCGTTCGGCTTGCTTCCAGGTGCACACCCGGGGCCCGCGTGTGGAGCGGACCTCGCCGCCAGACCGCAGCGTATCGACAAGATCGTGAGCGGACTCCGGCGTCTGGTTGTCGACGAACTCCCAGTTGACCATGACCACCGGAGCGAAGTCACACGCCGCGTTGCATTCGACCCGCTCCAGCGAGACCTTGCCGTCGTCGGTGGTCTCGTCATGACCGACGCCGAGGTGCTCGGACAGCTCCGACCAGATCGTATCGCCGCCCATCACCGCGCACAGCGTATTGGTGCAGACACCCACGTGATAGTCACCGACCGGGCGCCGCTTGTACATCGTGTAGAACGTGGCGACCGCAGCGACCTCAGCCTCGGTGAGCCCCAGAACGTCGGCACACATCTCGATGCCGGCAGGGGTCACGTACCCCTCATAGGACTGCACCAGGTGCAGCATGGGCAGCAGCGCGGAGCGTGGTTCCGGGTAACGGCCCACGATCTCCAGCATTTCCGCACGTGCCTTCGCGTCGAGCCTGGTATCCGCGCTCTCGGCCACCTCGGCTCCGTTCGTGTCGCTACTCATCTCGTCGCCGCTCGAATCCTCTGTTCGCGCTCCGCTCAACGGTCGCAGCCCCCCATCACCGGATCGATGCTCGCCACCGCGACGATGACGTCGGCGACATTACCGCCCTCACAGGTAGCGGGCACCGCCTGGAGGTTGTTGAACGACGGATCACGGAAATGGACCCGCCATGGCCGGGTGCCACCCTCGGAGACCACATGTGCGCCCAGCTCACCGCGTGGGCTCTCGATCGGCACGTAGACCTCGCCGGGAGGTACCCGGAAACCCTCGGTCACCAGCTTGAAGTGGTGGATCAGTGCCTCCATCGACTCACCCATGATGTGCCGGATGTGGTCGAGAGAGTTGCCCATGCCGTCGCTGCCGATGGCCAGCTGAGCCGGCCACGCGATCTTCTTGTCGGCCACCATGACCGGCCCGGGTTCGAGCCGGTCCAGGCACTGCTCGATGATCTTCAGCGACTCCCGCATCTCGTCGATCCTGATACGGAACCGGCCGTAAGCATCACACGTGTCCCGGGTGGGCACCTCGAACTCGTAAGTCTCGTAGCCACAGTAGGGCTGCGATTTACGCAGGTCCCACGGCAGCCCGGTGGAACGCAGCATCGGACCGGTGATGCCCAGCGCAATACATCCGGCGAGGTCGAGGTAGCCGATGCCGACGGTACGGCCCTTGAAGATCGGGTTCTCGTTGCAGAAGGCCTCGTACTCGCCGATGTGGTCCCACATCCAGCGCAAGTACTCCCGGATGCTCTCGACCGCTCCCGGCGGGAGGTCCTGCGCGACACCGCCGGGCCGGATGTAGGCACTGTTCATCCGCAGACCGCTGACCAGCTCAAAGATGTCCAGGGTTCGCTCGCGCTCGCGGAAACCGGCCGTCATCACGGTCAGCGCGCCCATCTCCATACCGCCGGTGGCGATACACAGCAGGTGCGACGAGATCCGGTTGAGCTCCATCATCATGACCCGGATGACGTTCGCCCGCTCAGGGATGTCGTCGGTGATCCCGAGCAGCTTCTCCACTCCGAGCACGTAGGCGGTTTCGTTGTGGAACGGCATCGCGTAGTCCATGCGGGTCACGAACGTGACGCCCTGCGTCCACGTCCGGTACTCCAAGTTCTTCTCGATGCCGGTATGCAGGTACCCGATGCCGGCGCGGGCCTCGGTCACCACCTCACCGTCGAGCTCGAGAATCAGCCGGAGCACACCGTGTGTGGAGGGATGCTGCGGCCCCATGTTGACCACGACGCGTTCTTCGCCCGCCGCGGCCGCGCCCACGACGTCCTCCCAGTCTTGACCGGTGACGGTGTAAACGGGCCCTTCGGTCGTCTCTCGGACCCCCGCGTACGGGTCCTCGGCGTTGTCGGCCGACGAGAATGTGACGTCAGACATGTGTCTCGCTCGCCTTCTCATTCACTCGGCGGCTCACCGCTGCGTTCGACATTACTGATATGCCCTCCGTTCGTCCGGCGGGGGAATCGTCGCGCCCTTGTACTCGACCGGGATCCCGCCGAGCGGATAGTCCTTGCGCTGCGGGTGGCCGGGCCAGTCGTCAGGCATCTCGATCCGGGTCAGGGCCGGATGGCCGTCGAAGATGACACCGAAGAAGTCGTAGGTCTCACGCTCGTGCCAATTCGCCGACGGATACGTTGCGGTGATCGAAGGCAGATGCGGATCACTGTCCGGGCAAGCCACCTCGAGCGAGACCCGCCGGTTGTGAGTGATGGACAGCAGCTGGATACAGACATGCAGCTCGCGGTCGGCCTCGTCGGGGTAATGCACGCCGTTCACGCCGACACACATCTCGAAACGCAACGAGGCGTCGTCCCGGAACACTCGAGCGACCTCGGCCAGCCGTTCACGCTTGATGAAGATGGTCATCTGGCCGCGGTCGACGATCACCTTCTCGACAGCATCCTCGTAACCGATGCCGGCCTGCTCGAGCGCGGCGCCGAACTCGTCGCCCAGCCGTTCGAAGTCCTCGTGCCATGGCCGGGGCGTCGAGGCACCGCGGATCGGATTGGTGTCGCGCGCCACCAGCCCGCCATAGCCCGAAGTGTCACCCGAGTCTTCGACGCCGAACATGCCGCGGCGCGTCGGATGGGCCGGCGGCAGCGCGGGGCCCTCCGGCCCCGACGGAAGTCCAGGCTCCATACCTTCGGGGCCTGGCCCCTTGTCTGGTGTCTCACTCACCGCAGCAGACCCTTCATCTCATGCGTGGGTGTCGCTTCCAGCGCAGCCTGCTCGGCCTCGGCTTCGGCGGCCTTGCGGTGCGCGCCCAGCTTGCCGTGCTGGACCTGCTCATGAAGCTTCAGGACAGCGTCGATCAGCATCTCGGGTCGAGGCGGGCAGCCGGGCAGATAGATGTCGACCGGCACAACGTGATCCACGCCCTGAACGATCGCGTAGTTGTTGAACATGCCGCCGGAACTCGCGCAGACGCCCATGGACAGCACCCACTTCGGGTTCGCCATCTGGTCGTAGATCTGGCGGAGTACGGGCGCCATCTTCTGGCTGACCCGGCCCGCGACGATCATCAAGTCCGCCTGCCGCGGAGAAGCCCGGAAGACCTCCATGCCGAAACGCGAGGAGTCGTGCCTAGGCGCACCGAAGGACATCATCTCGAGCGCACAGCAGGCCAGACCGAATGTGGCCGGCCACATCGAGCCCTTGCGCATCCAGCCGGCGAGGTTCTCGACCGTGCTGAGCATGACTCCCGACGGGAGCTTCTCTTCAATTCCCATGGTTGCTCACGCACCCCTTCCCGTCAGTCCCATTCCAGCCCACCGCGTCGCCATTCATAGATGAACGGCACAGTGATCAGGAAGAGGAAAGTCACCATCGCGACAAATCCGAAAAGTCCAAGATGATCGAACCGGACCGCCCACGGATACAGGAAGATGATCTCGATGTCGAAGATGATGAACGTCATCGCCGTGAGGTAGTACTTGATCGGAATCCGGCCGCCGCCCACTGGCTGCGGTGTCGGCTCGATCCCGCACTCGTAGGAGTCGAGACGGGCCCGGTTGTACCTCTTCGGCCCAATGAAGGAAGAAGCCACCACTGAGCCCACCGCGAAGACGGCACCCAGCACGATCAGGCCGATGATCGGCGCGTACAGATCCACGCGCGTTCAGCTCCCCTCTCGGACACTCAGGCGTGTCCTGGTCTCGTTTGCCGGCTTCGCCGGTTGGCACGGCGACATATTCTGCCCCTGCCTCATGCCGCCGGCGCCAATCGGGTCATGGCATTGATGACGCGGTCGTATGCGTCACCATCACGATGGTCGGTGAGATTGGCGAGCAGCTTCAAGGTGAACTGCATCAGCCACGGACGCGGCAGCCCGTGGTTGGTCGCGATCTTCATCAGGCGCGGGTCTCCGATCAGCCGGACGAATATTCGGCCGAGGGTGAAGTATCCACCGTGCTCCTTTTTCAACGCAGCCGGGTACGCCTGCAACACTCGCTCCCGGCTGCCGGGATTGGCCCGTGACAACGCGTCGGCGATGACATTCGACGCGAGGCTGGCGGCTTCCATGGCGTAGTCGATGCCCTCGCCGTTGAAGGGGTTGACCATTCCTCCGGCGTCACCGACCAGCAGCAGGCCCCGGCTATAGTGCGGCTGCCGGTTGAACCCCATAGGCAGCGCCGCACTTCGGACGTCACCCACCTGGTTCTCCTCGGTGAACTCCCACTCGGCCGGGGTCTGCGCGACCCAGCGGCGCAGGAGGTCCTTGTAGTCCACCTGGCCGAAGGCTTTGGAAGTGTTGATGATGCCCAGGCCCACGTTGCTCGTGCCGTTGCCAGCACCGAAGATCCAGCCATATCCCGGCAGCAGGTCGCGGCCACCGCGGTCGTTCGAGGCCCATAGTTCGAGCCACGACTCCATCCAGTCGTCATCGTGACGAGGGGTCTTGAAGTAGGTGCGTACCGCTACGCCCATCGGGCGGTCGTCGCGCTTGTGGATGCCCAGTGCGGTGGCCAGCCGCGATGACGTGCCGTCGGCCGCCACTACCAGCGGTGCGCGGTATTCCACTTCGTCGCCGGCGGCCCGGCCGCGTTCGTTGACCGGCCTGGCTCGCACGCCGACCACCCGACCGCTGCGCTCGTCCAGGACCGGCGCGGTGACACTGGTGCGCTGGTGCAGCCTGACCCCGGCATTTTCAGCATGCTGGGCGAGCAGATGATCGAAGTCGAGCCTGGTGCGAACCAGGCCATAGTCGGGATAGCTGGTGAGTTCCGGCCACGGTAGGTGCAGGCGCATGCCACCGCCGATGATCCGCAGCCCTTTGTTCCGGATCCAGCCCGGCCCGGCGGTGTCAACACCCATGCGCACCAACTGTCGGACCGCGCGCGGAGTCAAGCCGTCGCCACACACCTTGTCGCGCGGGAACGAGGCCTTCTCCAGCAGCAACACGTCCAGGCCGGATCTAGCCAGGTAATAGGCCGTGGTGGATCCAGCTGGTCCGGCACCGACGACGATCACATCGGCGTCGCCGGCCTGCACATTCATCGGGTCCTCAGCACCTGTCGTCTGATCTGTCTGCTAACCGGGACTACTTAGTGAATGAATTCACTAAGTAGCTTCCTGACCAAGTGTAGGGGTAGTGGAAACGACCTTTCGACCGGGTCCGCAGTCCCTGACCAGCAGATTTACGCATCACACGTGTTGCGAAATTCCTTTCCGCCGCCTCCTGCGAAAAGCCACCCGTCCGCAACTATTGACGCCCTCGAGCCCATTTGTTACTCATGAATGACAAATAGGCGCGGGAAGGGAGCCACCAGTGACCCCGTTCGGTCGCGGAGCCGATGAGACCACCACCGACGAGGGCCTGGCCGAGCACGCCCGGCAGATACTCGAGGGGAATTGGCTCGGACACGCCACCAGGCCGTCGAGCCTGCTCTATCCCCACCAATGGAGTTGGGACTCCGCCTTCACCGCGATCGGCTACGCCCATCAAGACCAGGACCGGGCCGAGACCGAACTGCGTTCGCTGTTCTCCGGCCAGTGGAAGAACGGGCTGCTGCCGCACATCGTGTTCGTGGACGGAGGAGGCCCGTATTTTCCCGGTCCGGAGGTGTGGGCCACCGAACATTCGCCGAACGCTCCGCGCCGGCCCCTGACGTCGGGCATTGTGCAGCCACCGGTACACGCCACGGCGGTCTGGCAGGTTTATCGCCTGGCCCGCGATCGACCACGGGCCAGGCGGTTTCTTCACGACATGCTGCCGAAGCTGGATGCGTGGCACGCTTACCTGCACCGGGAGCGGACCCGTATCGGCAGCGCGCTCGTGGAGATATGGCATCCGTGGGAGTCCGGGATGGACAACTCCCCACTTTGGGATCCGGTACTCGCCCGGATCCAGCCCAGGGACGGCACGGCCCCGGAGCACTTGCGCACGGATCTCAGAGTCGCCAACCCTGCCGAACGCCCGACAGCCGCGGAGTACGACCGCTATCTTCACCTGGTCGCCCTGTTCCGCGCCCACGCCTACGACGACGAGCGCATCCGGGCGGCCACACCATTCGCCGTCCGAGACGTGCTGTTCAACTCCGCCCTGGTTCAGGCCGACCACGACCTCACCGCCATCGCCCGCGAACTCGGCAAACCGTCGACGAAGTACGAGGACTGGGCCCGAGCCACCACGCAGGCGGTGGAAGACGAACTCTGGCAGGACGGCAGCTATGCCGACGTCGATGTCGTGACCGGGGAGGTGCTCGACGCCTCCACCTGGTCGCGGTTCAGCCCGCTGTTCGCCGGAATCCCGGCTGGGGACCGCGCTGAACACGTCCTCGACCAGCTGACCGACGCGATGGTTGAGGTCGAAGGGCTCGGTCCGGCGGTGCCCAGCCTGTCGCGCAAGGATCCTTCCTTCGATCCCGCCCTCTATTGGCGGGGCCCCGTCTGGATGAATGTGAATTGGTTCATCTACCACGGCCTGCGTCGCTACGGACGCCACGACGCAGCCGCATCGTTGCGCACAACCATGATCGAGCTGGCCAGAAAGGCCGGGTTCTCAGAGCACTACCACCCGTCGACCGGACACGGCCACGGCGGTGCTGAGTTCTCGTGGTCTGCCGCCTTGGTGCTCGATCTGCTCGGTCAGCCCGCTGGCGGTTCCTCAGTGGTCACGCCGATAGGAGCGCCGGAAACGTGAGCGGACCTGGGTTAGGGACGGCAGCGACCGGTGTTGTCCTCGGCGCACCACGAGGCCGATCCCGACCCGCCCCGCAGGCCGCCCGCCGCCCCGCATCACGCGCACCAGTTCTCTCGACCTCTTTGATCAGACACAGTCAAAGGAGACAGTCCGATGCGTCGAACCAGAATCCTCCGAATGTCAGCCGTCGCGGCGGGGGCTTTCGCCCTCGTCCTCTCCGGATGCGGTAGCGGCGACACCCAGACCGATGCCCGCGACGACGCCGGGGGCGCGGCGCCCGACGGCGAGCCCGGCAGCGTGGTGCTGTATTCCACCCAGTTCAATCCGGTCGAGGAGGCCGACGCCATCCGGCGCGACGTCCTCGCTTCGTTCACCGGCGATGCAGAGTTCGTCGGGGCATCCGGCGACGGCGAGTTCATCGACCGGGTGTCCGCCGAGGCCCAGGCCGGCAGGGGTGAGATCGGCCTGCTCGGCGCGCTGCACGGCACCTACGTCGACCTCCAGGACCAGGGGCTGCTCACCGATCTCTCGGACCTCGTCGATGAGATGGCTGACCTGGGCATACCCGACGACGTTCTGGAACTCGGCAGGCTCGGCACGGATCAGCAGTGGTACATACCGTGGGTTCAGGCGAGTTACGTCGTCGCGGCGGACAAGCAGGCCCTGGAGTACCTGCCGGACGGCGCCGACGTGGAGAGCCTCACGTATGACGAGTATCTGCAGTGGGCAGCGAACACCGCGGAGGGCACCGGCGCGCCGCGCTTCGGCTTCCCCGCGGGCGAGGAAGGCCTGATGCACCGCTTCCTGCAGGGATATCTGCTTCCGTCGTTCACCGGTGGTGTTGTGCGCACGTTCGGTGACAACGCGGCGTGGGAATACCTGGCCGAGCTCTGGGAGTACGTACACCCGCAGTCCTTGACTTACGAATTCATGGAGGACCCGCTGCTGAGCGGCGAAGTTCTCGTGGCCTGGGACCACGTGGCACGGTTGAAGAATGCGCTCGACAGCCGGCCGGACGACTTCGTCGTGGTCCCCGTGCCGAGTGGGCCGGCCGGGCGGGCCCACATGCCGGTGGTGGCCGGGCTCGCGGTGCCGGAGAGTTCACCGGACCCCGACGCCGCGAAGGATCTGATCCGGCACCTGCTGAGCGTCGACAGCCAGCTGGCGACGCTGTCCGCGGTGGCCTTCTACCCTGTGGTGGAGACCGGCGACGCGGGCGACCTCGAGCCAGGCATCCAGCTGGCGGCAGACGCCGTGGAAAGCCAAGCCAACGCCGACGACGCGCTGCTGGTCCTCCTGCCACTGGGGCTCGGCGAGCAGGGCGGCACGTTCAACGACATCTACCGGTCGGCGTTCGAGCGAGTGGCCGTCAGCGGCGAGGACCCGAGTGACGCCGTAGGCACCGAAGCGGCCCGTCTCGAGGACATGATGGAGAACACCGGCGCGCCGTGCTGGTCCCCAGACGAGCCGAGCGACGGCCCGTGCCCGGTCGGGAACTAGTGGCGTAGCCCGACGACGATGCGCGCCATCACCGAATCGATCGGCAGCCGGTTCAGGGGCACGAACATGCTGCCCTACTGGCTGATCATTCCTGCCCTCATCTATCTTGCGCTGTTCTTCTTCTCACCGATGGTGCAAGCGTTCCGGCTGGCATTCGAGGGCGCCGACGGCGGCTGGACCGCGGAACACTTCACCATGATGGTGAACGACGCCGACTTCGGCCGGGCGTTCTGGTTCACGCTTGCGCTGGTCGTGGTGATAGTTCCGATCCAGTTCGTCCTGGCCCTGACGATGGCGCTGGTGGTCAACGCCAAGCTTCGGGGACGCGGAGTGTGGCTGTACATCTTCATACTTCCGCTGGCCATCTCCGACCTCGCGGCCGGCATCATCTGGTACGCCATTTTCACCGAGCGCGGATATCTCAACACGATCCTGGAAGGGATCGGGCTGATCGATCAGGCCGTCATCTGGATCGATCCGACGCGGTCGGGTTTCTTGCTGGGGCAGGTGATCCTTGCCGAGCTGTGGCGCTCGACGGCGCTGGTGATGGTCGTGCTCGTCGCCGGATTGCAGGGCATTCCGAAGGAGTACGGCGAGGCGGCCGAGGTGTTCGGCGCGGGCTACTTACGGCGGCTGTGGAGGGTCACGCTGCCGATGCTCAAGCCCGCCCTGGCCGTCGCGTTGCTGTTGCGGACGGTGCTCGCCTTCGAGGTGTTCGCGACGGTCATCGCGATCACCGGCCGTGGTGCGACCGTGCTGACGGCTGAGGCATGGCGATGGCACGGCACGTACCGAGATCCGAATGTGGCCGCCGCTTACGCCGCCCTGATACTCGTGCTCACGGTCGCCGCCGCGGCGCTCATCCTGCGGATCTTCCGGACGAGACGAGAGCAGCTGATCCGATGAGCGGCGACGTGCGATCCGACAACACCAGCGGCGAGGCGCGAAACGACAGCAGAGCCCGGCCCGGCCTGCGGTCTGTGCTGGGACGGGTGGGGCTGTATGCGCTGGCGACGTTTTTCGCGCTCTGGATCCTGCTGCCGATGTACTTCATCACCATCGCGGCGTTCTCTACCCCGGATGACGTGTTCGCGTATCCGAAGAAGCTGTTGCCGACCAATCTGTCGACGGAGACGCTGGAGTTCTTCTTCGGTTCCAGCGGCATCCTCGACGCTCTACGGATGAGCGTCGTGGTCGCGGCGCTGACTCTGCTCATCGCGCTGACCGTGGGTACCCCGGCCGGTTACGCGCTCGCCCGGTTCGCCTTCCGGGGCAGTGGCTCGTTCCGGCTGGTGGTGGTCAGTACGCGCGCTTTTCCGATCATCATTCTGTCGATCCCGCTGGCGGTCACCTACCTGCGTGTGGGGATCGACGACACCGCCCTCGGCGTGGCACTGACCCACACCGCGCTGGCGCTTCCGTTCGTCGTGCTGGTGACGGCCAGCGTCTTCGCGGGTATCTCCGAGGAGCTCGAGGAAGCAGCCATGACCCTGGGTTGCACTCGGGTGTCGGCGTTTCGCCGGGTGGCGCTCCCGCTGGCCTTGCCGGGCCTCGCCGCCGCGGCGATCTTCACGTTCATCATCTCGTGGAACGAGGTTTTCGCCGCCTCGATCCTGACCCTGCAGAATCGGACGCTGCCCGCGGAGATGCTCGCGGTGCTCAATCAGTCGCCGTTGCATTTCCGCTTCGCCGGCGGCTTCTTCCTCATGGTTCCCTCGCTGATCGTCATCCTCGTCATCCGGAAGTACCTGTTCACCATGTGGGGACGGGTCTCTCGATGATTCCCCCGCGGCGTCCGGCGCAACCAGAAAGGTGCCATCATGGCTGGCCTTCGCTTTGAGTCCGTCCAGAAGTTCTTCGACAAGGAGCCCGCCGTGGACCGCGTCGATCTCGAGGTTGCCGACGGAGAGTTCGTTGTCTTGCTCGGACCGTCGGGCTGCGGGAAAACCACGCTGCTGCGTTGTCTGGCCGGGCTGGAGAAGGTGGACGGGGGCCGGGTATGGATCGGCGGCCGGGATGCGACGTCCCTGCAACCCCGGTCCCGCCGGATCGCCATGGTGTTCCAGAACTACGCCGTCTTCCCGCACCTGAAGGTCGTCGACAACATCGCCTTCGGGTTGCGGATGCAGAAGATGGACAAGAACACGATCGACGAGCAGGTGCGATCAGCGGCAGAGCTTCTACACATCGAGGACTTCCTCGACCGCTACCCGGCACAGCTTTCAGGCGGGCAGCGACAGCGGGTGGCGGTGGCTCGCGCGATGGCCACGAAGGCCGACGTGCTGCTGATGGACGAGCCGTTGTCCAATCTGGACGCGCTGCTTCGCATGGAGATGCGGGCGGAGCTCAAGCGCATCATCCAGAAACTTCAGCTGACCACCATCTACGTCACCCACGACCAGGTCGAGGCGTTGAGCATGGGCGACCGGATCGCCGTGATGAACGGGGGCCGGATCGTCCAGGTCGACTCACCATTGGAGGTCTACAACAATCCGGCCGACATGTTCGTCGGGTCGTTCGTCGGTACGCCGCCCATGAACTTCCTCGAGGCGAGCATGACCAGCGACGGCGGGCGAACGGTCGTGGAGGTGAGTGGTGGCTCGTTCACCTACAACGGCGCCGATGCTGACGAGCTCACCGGACGCAACCTGGTGCTCGGCATCCGGGCGGAGAACATCGAGGTCCACAGTCAACCCGCCCCGGAACTCGTGCCGGCGGAGGTTCAGGTTCTGGAGCCGCTCGGTTCCCACAATCTGCTGACCGTCCGCACCGGTGCCGACACCTTGAAGGTCTCAGCTCCGGCTGAGTCGTTTCCGGCGCCCGGCAGTGACATCTGGCTGAAGATCGACCCGGAACGGGTCAGGTGGATGGATCGCTCGACCCGTCAGGCGATCACCTGGCGGCCCGTGGAGGCACAACCACATCCGGCGTGAGCACGGCCCCGGGGGCTGAGGGGCCGGGCTCAGGGGTCGTCGCGGGTGCCCTGGTGCAGCGCGACGATGCCGCCGGAGAGATTGCGCCACCGGACCCTGGACCAGCCTGCGGACCGGAGTCGTTCGGCCAACGCCGGCTGATCGGGCCAGGCCGGAATCGACTCCGCGAGATAGACGTAGGCGTCCGGGTTGCTGGCCACCTTTCTCGCCACCGACGGCAGCGCGCGCATCAGGTACTCCAGGTAGACGGTCCGGAACGGCGTCCACGTGGGATGGCTGAACTCGCACAGGATCAGCCGCCCGCCCGGGCGGGTGACCCGCAGCATCTCGCGCAGCGCGAGATCGGGATCGTGCACGTTGCGCAGCCCGAAGGAGATCGTCACCGCGTCGAAGGACTCATCCGCGAAGGGCAGCCGGGTGGCGTCGCCCGCGATGAACGGCAGGTCTTCACGCCGCCGTTTGCCCGCCCGGAGCATACCGAGCGAAAAGTCACAGGGCACCACCGCTGCCCCGGCGGCCCGGAACGGCTCGCTGGAGGTGCCGGTGCCGGCCGCCAGGTCAAGGATCCGTTCTCCGGGCAATGGGCATACGGCCTGGAACACGGCGCGGCGCCAGTAGCGGTCCTGACCGAAGGACAGGACGTCGTTGGTGAGGTCGTATCGGTCGGCGACGTCGTCGAACATCGCCGCAACCTCTTGGGGTTGCTTGTCGAGCGAAGCACGGATCACGAACCCAGCTTAGAACCCGCGCGAATAGGGGCGGTTCTTAGGACCCTGCCCTCCCGTGCTCATGCGGGCTGTGACGAAGTCGTCAACTGGCCGAGTCCGGTCCGCCCGGATTTCGACGTAGGCTTGTCGCCCGTGACGAGTGCTCCCCTCACTGCTCAAGTGCCCGCGCTGGTTGCACGCACCGTAGAGATCCCCGACCCCGGGCCGCTGCTTTCGACGCTGCCCAGCGAGGCACCTCTGGTCTGGGTCCGCCGCGGCGAAGGTCTCGCCGGCTGGGGGGAGGCCGCCCGTTTCGACGTCAAAGGCTCCGCCCGGTTCACCGAGGCCGACAAATGGTGGCGCAATCTCACCCGGACCGCGGTGATCCGGGATGAGGTCCAGCTTCCCGGCACCGGCCCGGTGGCGTTCGGGTCGTTCACCTTTGACGACGGCCCCACGTCCTCCTCGCTGGTGCTGCCGGAGACGGTCGTCGGGCACCGCGAGGGCCGATGGTGGGTCACCACCGTCAGCGTCAACGGCGACTTGCCGCCCTGGCCGAGCTTGCCATCCGTGGCTCCGATCAAGCGGCCAGGCCCGGTGACGTTCGCCGACGGCAGCCGCAGCGGCGCCGAGTGGGGCCGAATCGTCGCCGATGCCGTCAGCCGCATCAACGCCGGTGAACTCGAGAAGGTCGTGCTCGCTCGTGAGCTCATCGCCGAGACACCGCGGCAGCTCGACCTGAGGTGGCCGCTGCGCAGGCTCAGCGATCGGTACCCACGCTGCTGGACGTTCAGCGTCGACGGTGTGCTCGGCGCCACCCCCGAACTGCTGGTGCGCCGCGAACGCGGCCTGGTCACCTCCCGCGTGCTGGCCGGAACCATCCGGCGGACCAGGGACGACGTACACGACCTCGCCTTGGCTGCGTCGCTGGCCAGGTCGAGCAAGGATCTCGAGGAGCACGAGTTCGCCGTCCGGTCGGTCGCCGACGCCCTGGCCCCGTTCTGCTCGAGTATGAACATCCCCGAGACACCGTTCGTACTCCACCTGCCCAACGTCATGCATCTGGCCACGGATCTGGCCGGGGTGACCTCCGGACAGGCGTCGTCGCTGCTGATGGCCGGCGCGTTGCATCCCTCGGCCGCCGTGGGTGGCACCCCCACGAAGAAGGCTCAGGAGATGATTCGTGAGCTGGAGGCGCTCGACCGTGGCAGGTACGCGGCACCGGTCGGGTGGATCGACAGCTCCGGCGACGGCGAGTGGGGCATCGCCTTGCGATGCGCGCAGGTCGACTCCAGCGAGCGCACCCGGCTGCGGCTCTTCGCCGGCTGCGGCATCGTGGCCGGCTCCGACCCGACGGCGGAGCTCGCCGAAAGCGTCGCCAAGCTCGTGCCGATGCGAGACGCGCTCTCCACGTGACGGGCACGACCGCTCTCCACGTGACGGGCACAACCTGAGTGGCTCCGGCGAAAGGGATCTCTCCTCGCCCAGCAGACTCGGCAGGAGAGGGGCTTCGCCGTCGTCCTCCCTCGCTGATGCCCGCCACACCATGGAGAGATCCCTTTCGCCGGAGCCCCGGGGACTAGTGGTGCGTGACGGCGTCGCGCAGCCGGGCATGCAGATCACGTAGTGCGTTCCGATCGACGCGCACCTCGACGACCGTTCGGCCGGACCGCGGCTCGGCCAGTTCGGCGCGCAATTGGGCCACATCGTCCACCCGGACGTGCGCGAGGCCGTAACCCGCGCACAGCGCGGCGAGATCCGCCGCATGCGGGGTGCCGAATACCCGCTCGAATGGCTTCGCGTACTCCGGTGCCCCCTGTTCCAGCAACGAGAAGATCCCGCCGCCGGAGTCGTTGAGGACAACGATCTGCATATCGGGTGTGTCCTCTGACGGCCCTACGAGCAGCCCGCCGGCGTCGTGCAGAAACGCCAGGTCTCCGACCAGAACCCTGGTCAACCGGCCCGACGCGAGCCCCACACCCGCCGCGGTCGACAGCGTGCCGTCGATCCCGGCCAGTCCCCTGTTGGCCAGCACGAGCGGACCCGCCTGACTCTCGGCGTCCCCGGCGAACGGAGCGGCAGTGAGGTCGACGTCGCGAATCGGATTGGACGACGCCACGACCAGCGCCTCGCCGTCGCGCAGCGCCGCCCACACCTCCCGTGCCACCAAGGGGCCATTCAGCGTTCCGGTGTCGAGTACGCCGTCAATGGCACGCCGCGCGATGTGGTCCGCCTCCTGCCACGCCGCCAGCCAACCGTTGCCGGCCTCACCTGGGTGATCGTGCCGCGCCATGTGCACGGCGTGGGTCACGTGTGCGGCATTGCGGGCGGCGTCGGGCCAGCCGTCGCCCGCTGCCACGACAACCACCTCCACGTCGCGCCGGGCCAGCAACGCACTAACCGGCCGCGACAACGTAGGACGGCCGAAGACCACAACCCGCTCGATCTGCCCGCCGAGTTCCGGACGGCTGAGCAACAGCCGATAGGGTCCGAGCGCGTTCGGCCCGGACCGTGCGCCCGAAGACGGCTCAGCCAGCAACGGGAAGCCACCTCGCTCGGCGAAATCCCGCGCTGCGAACCCGGCCCCGTCCCCGGCGATGACGGCCGTCCGTGGTCCCCACGGCAGCGCCAGCGCACTTCCGGGAGCAGATGGATCAGGCTGACCCGGACGGGGTGGGTGCACGGCATGCACCGCCGTCCGGCCGTGCGGAGACGACTCCGACGACACCCACGACGCCGCGGCGCTGCCAGGGTCGGGCACCAGCGGCTCACGGAACGACAGATTCAGGTGCGCAGGACCCGGCGCGCCGCCACGTGAGCCGGCGCATGCGGCCAAGGCCCGGGCGAGGAGGCTGCGCATGTCCGCGACTTCGTCCGGGCGCCCGTACGGCGCGGGCACGTCGGCGAAATAGCGCACGGCCGAGCCGAAGATGGCGACCTGGTCCGTCGTCTGATTCGCGCCGGTACCGCGCATCTCATGCGGACGATCCGCGGTGAGCAGGATCAAGGGCACGTTTGAATGCGCCGCTTCGAGCACGGCCGGATGCAGGTTCGCCACCGCGGTCCCGGACGTCGTGGCGACGGCCACCGGGCCGCTCACCCTGGCCAGCCCCAGCGCGGTGAAGGCAGCCGAACGCTCGTCGATGCGCACATGCAGCCGCAGGTGCCCCCGGTCCGCGGCGGCCGCGAAGGCGAACGCCAGCGGCGCACTGCGTGATCCGGGGGCGAGCACAGCGTGTTCAACTCCGTGGCGGACGAGCTCGTCGACGATCGCCTCGGCCACAGCCGTCGAAGGATTCACGGTCAGTCGATCTGGCGCAGCCAGGTGAATCCGGTGTTGGCGCCCTGGCAGGTCTGGAGAATGACGTCACAGGCGTCGCCACACGCCCAGTTGGACGCACTTCCCAGCGCGGCCCCGCGCCCGGGCGCGATGACCCGGTCGACGACCTCGTAGATGCCGGCCTGCTCGCCCTCCAGCTCTACGAGCGTGCCCATGGGCATCGCGTTCCACCACGCGTTGCCCAGGTAGTCATGTGCGGCGACGAACGTGTCCACAGTGACGGGCGCGTAGTGGCATGCCACGCCATACGGGAGGTTGTCGATGTCGGTGCTGTTGTTGCACACCCGGACCTCGATGTTGCGAACGTCGTCGCTGAGCACGACACCGGTGTCGCTCTTGACCTCGTCGAAGCGATCTCCGCCGGGGTAGACGAAACGGAACTCGTCGCCGATCGCGGCGTCGACCTCGATCTCGGCCGTGCTGTCGGCATCGGTGGTGACCTCGGTGACTGTCTCCCATGTGTCGCCGACCTTCGCCTGCAACTCGAGCTCGCCGACAATGGCGACCCCGGCTTCAGTGGTCCAGGTGGCGATGACTTCGGCCATACCGTCGTCGGTGGGCGAGGCGGTGGCGGTGACCCGCGAAGGCAGCAGGTCAGTTGTGACCACCGTGACGTCGTTGGAGACGGTGGCTTCCATCTCATCGCTGCCGCCGTAGGCGAGCCGGTAGATGCCGGTCTCGCTGACATCCAGCTCGACGCTGCCACCCTCGTCGCCGAGCTCGATCTCGGCGACGTTCTCCCAGGTGTCGCCGTCGACCTCCTGCAGATCGACGACCGCGTGCACGGGCCCGGCATCGGAACTGTTCCACTCGGCGGTGAACGTCACCTCGTCCCAGCCGTTCACGTTCTCCGGAACGGTGAGAATCAGCTCGTCGCCGCCTTCGGGCTCGGCGTGCAGGGCCTGGACCGGGTCGGAGTCACTGGGCGACGGCGGGAGAACGATGGGCTTCGACGCCGCCCGGATCACCTTGGCCGTGGCCGTCGTGTCCTCCGATGATCCGTCGCTGGCCCCACCGATCAACGTAAAGGCCACCGCACCCGCGATGACAATCACACCCGCGCTAGCCAGCAGACGAGACCCCATATACCCATCTTCCATGATCAACCGCGTACTTGCCACGGAACCTCCAGGTGACGTCACTATTCTGACGAACCGGGTGGGTGGATGGTTCCGGACTCAGCGCCTGTTCCTCAACCGAGTTCGATGGAGTTGGTGATCTGCTCGAAGTACTCCTCAGCTTGCCCGCTGTTTTGCTGTTCAGAGGAGACAAGTGGCTGCAGGACGTGATCGTCGAGCTCGATCAGCTGGAAGGTCGTCACATAGTCCGCACCGAAGGAGACTTCGGCCTCGATACCTTCGTTGCCGTCGACCGTGATGCTCTCGCTGCGCTCGACGGTGCCCGCGATCTGGTCGGCGACGCCCTGCATCCCGACCTCGAGGTCGTACATGCCACCGTCCAGGTCAAGAACGTTGAAGCCGACCTCGACATCCCCCTCGACCATGAAGAACGAGCGGGCGGTCATGGTGCCGCCGTCACCGGTCGGAGCTTCTTGCTCCTGCGGCGCGACCGCATCCGGCAACGCCACGCTGATGCCGCTGGGCTCGTCGGTCACCAGCGTCCAGCCGTCAGGAATATCCACCCCGGCCAGGGTGTCGTCGTCCGCGTCGTCGTCCGCGCCGTCATCCGCGCCGTCGTCCGCGTCGTCGTCCGCGCCGTCATCCGCGCCGTCGTCCGCGTCGTCGTCCGCGCCGTCATCCGTGGTGACGTCGCCGCTGTCGACTGGGCCGTCGTCGCCGGAACCGTCGTCCGATCCGCACCCGGCGATCAGGAGGCTGGTCAAAAGGAGCGCGGAGGACGTCCGCAGCGCCGTGCGCAACATGCATCGGCCCTTTCAGAAGAAGGTGGGTGTTGAGCTAGTTTCTCGCAACGTCGACACTAACGAATGCACACGCGTCCCAACCGGGAAACCGGGCAGATCGTGGCTCGCCGTAAAGTGACATCCGTGACAACCGCACTGTTCGACGTCTCGCGCTGGCGCCCCGTCGAGGGCTTCGAATTCACTGATATCACCTATCACCGCCAGGTCTTCGGTGGGCAGGATCAGGGCACCGTCCGCATCGCCTTCGACCGGCCCGAGGTCCGCAACGCGTTCCGGCCGCACACGGTCGACGAGCTGTACCGAGCACTCGATCACGCCCGAATGACCTCCGACGTCGGTTGCATATTGCTGACCGGCAACGGGCCGTCCCCGAAGGATGGAGGGTGGGCATTCTGTTCCGGAGGCGACCAACGCGTACGCGGCCGCGACGGTTATCGCTACACCACCACTGGTGACCACCCGGCCGGAGACACCGTGGCGGGCGCCTCGGGCGTGGCGCGGCCGGAACGGATCGATCCGGCCCGGGCCGGCCGGTTGCACATCCTCGAAGTGCAGCGGCTCATCCGCACCATGCCCAAGATCGTCGTCGCGGTCGTGCCGGGATGGGCCGCGGGCGGAGGGCACAGCCTGCACGTGGTGTGTGACCTCACGCTGGCAAGTGCCGAACATGCGCGCTTCAAGCAGACCGACGCCGACGTCGGCTCGTTCGATGCCGGATACGGCTCGGCCTATCTCGCCCGGCAGGTCGGACAGAAGTTCGCCCGCGAGATCTTCTTCCTGGGAGACGAATACTCCGCCGAGGACGCTTTCCGGATGGGCATGGTCAACGCGGTGGTCCCGCATGCCGAGCTGGAGAACGTCGCGCTCGATTGGGCTGCCAAGATCAATGGCAAGAGCCCCACCGCCCAGCGAATGCTCAAGTTCGCATTCAACGCCGTCGACGACGGCATGGTCGGGCAGCAGGTATTCGCAGGTGAGGCGACCCGGCTGGCGTATATGACCGACGAAGCAGTGGAAGGCCGCAACGCTTTCCTCGAGAAGCGGGACCCCGACTGGTCCCCCTTCCCTTGGTATTTCTGATCAAGATCGCGACTGGACATGATGCGGCCGTGGGAAAATGGGTCTCTCCATGGTGTGGCGGGCATCAGCGAGGGAGGTCGATGGCGAAGCCTCTCCCCGACCGAGTCTGCTGGGCGAGGAGAGACCCATTTTTCCGGGGCCCCGGCTAAACTTGGAGGCGCGATGGAAACGCCAGCCACGACAACGACGTCGGCGGCTACCCGCTCGCTCCAGGCGATCGAGGTGCCGCTGTCGCCTGCTGTGCTTCCTCGCCTCTATCCCGCGGTCGTCGCCGCATTGAGCGGCGGTCCCGCGCTGTTGCCGGTGCCTGACCACCCAGCACCCGTTCGCGAGGACCTGCTGGCCACCCTCCAGCCGGACACACCACTCGAAGACACCGAGACAGCCTTCGTCGTCCCGACGTCGGGCTCCACCGGTGAACCCAAGGGGGTGTTGCTCAGCGCGAAGGCCGTACAAGCCTCTGCCGCGGCCACGCTCCGGCGCCTCGGTGGCCCCGGCCGGTGGCTGCTGGCACTGCCGGCTACCCATGTTGCCGGACTGATGGTGCTGGCCCGCTCGTTCGTCGCCGAGACCGAGCCCGTGGCGCTCGACCTCTCCGGCGGGTTCGATCCCGAACTCTTCGCGGCGGCCAGCGTTCGCTTGTTCGCCTCTGGCCCGCACCGCCGCTACACCGCACTCGTGCCGCGCCAGCTGGCAGCGCTGCTCGACGCCGGCGAAGCCGCCGTGGCAGCCCTCACCGGGTATCACGCCGTGCTCATCGGCGGCTCCGCGGTCAGCCCCGAAATCTTGGAACGCGCGCGGGCCGCCGGGGTTTCCGTGGTCACCACCTACGGCGCGACTGAGACATGCGGTGGGTGTGTGTACGACGGCTTGCCCCTGGACGACGTCGAGGTGCAGCTCGCCCCCGATGGCAAGATCCGGCTTCGCGGACCGATGCTGGCCAGCGGATACCGGCTGCGGCCACAGCTGAGCGCGGATGTGCTCGGCGACGGCTGGTACACCACCGCTGATATCGGCCAGGTCGGGCCTGACGGCCGGCTCAGCGTGATCGGGCGAAGCGACGACGTCGCCGTGTCCGGCGGGGTCAACGTGCCGCTGGTGGCTGTCGACCATCTTGTTGCCGCGCATCCTGCCGTCCGAGAGGCCCTGGCCGTGGCCTTGCCGGACCCGGAGTGGGGGCAGCGGGTGGTCGCGGCCGTCGTCGCCCAAGACCCTGAGCAGCCGCCCCGCCTGGAGTCGGTGCGCGCGCACGTCATGCGCCGCGCCCCCGCGGCGTACGCACCCAAGGAGCTGATCATCGTCGACACACTGCCTGTACTGGCAAATGGCAAGGTGGATCGCCTCGGTCTCACACAGGGCCTCAGCGAGTCCCGGGCCGCCGTCAGCTGATGGCCACTTCCACCGAGTGGGTGCAAGGCGCCCGCCCTCGAACCCTGCCCGCGGCTGTGTCACCCGTGCTGGTCGGCACCGGTGCCGCCGCGGCGGTTGACGCCGTACACCTGGGCCGGGCCCTGCTTGCCTTGATCGTCGCGGTGGCTCTGCAAGTCGGAGTGAACTTCGCCAACGACTACTCCGACGGCATCCGGGGCACCGACGACGACCGGGTGGGCCCCTTCCGGCTGGTCGGCTCCGGTTCGGCTGCCGCTCAGCGGGTGAAGCTGGCAGCATGGCTGAGCTTCGCCGTGGCCGGCGTGACCGGCCTGACCCTGATCACGCTGACCGAACAGTGGTGGCTTCTGGGCGTCGGCGGACTCGCGGTGGCAGCCGCCTGGTTCTACACCGGTGGCACCCGGCCGTACGGCTACCGAGGGCTCGGAGAGATCGCGGTCTTTGTCTTCTTCGGCCTCGTGGCCGTCATGGGAACGACCTACGTCCAGGCGGAGCGTCTCACGGCGTCGTCGTTCGTGGCGGCCGTCGCGGTCGGCAGCCTCGCGTGCGCGCTCCTGCTGGTCAACAACATCCGGGATGCTCCCCAGGACGCGGCCGCCGGCAAACGCACCCTGGCGGTCTTCCTCGGAGAACAACGCAGCCGCGTGCTGTTCGCCGCTCTGATGTCGGTGCCGTTCGTGCTGGTCCTGGCATTGACCGTCACCAAGGGTCCGTGGCTTGCGATCGCTCTGCTGGCGCTTCCCCTCGCGTGGCGCACGGTGGCGCCGGTGCTGCGCGGCGAACGCGGTGTCTTGCTGATCCCGGTGCTTCAGAAAACCGGCCTGACGGGACTCGTCTTCGCGATTCTGCTGACCATCGGGCTCAGCCTGAGCTGACCTGCCCGCCTCCGGGCGGGCCGCTGGGCTCCTCCGGCTCAGGCTCGCGGCTGCGCTGGACGTCGTTCCAGGCGTTCTCTTCGGCAGTGCGCTGCTCCAGCCGGGTCTTGATGGTTGAGACCCGTTTGTCCAGAACCATTGACACGTCGTCGCGGCTGCGACGCAACACGAAGATACTGACGATTCCCGACGCGAAGAACGCGGCCAGCAGCAATCCGAAGCCGCGGAAGCCGACGAGCCAGAGCAACGCGCCGATCACAGCCAAGATCAGGACGCGCAACATGGTGTATCGCAGGATGGCCATAACGTCACCAGCCTACGACGCGAGTGGCCGCGCCCGCGTAGGGGCGGTGCGCAACCGTGGCCTGCCTCCGGGAGCAAATCCCGGTCTGTACGGTTGATGCATGACTGATCGTATGCGTTTCGGAATGTTCATCCCACAGGGCTGGCGGCTCGACTTGGTCGATATCCCTCCGGAGGAGCAATGGAACACGATGCTCGGCATCGCCAAACGCGCCGACCAAGGCACCGCCTTCGAGACCGTATTCGTTTATGACCATTTCCACACCGTCCCGGAACCGACCAGCGAAGCCACCCATGAGGCATGGACGCTGATGGCCGCCTTCGCGGCCGCCACGGAGCGGGTGCGGCTGGGCCAGATGTGCACGTGTATGGCGTACCGCAACCCGGCCTACCTGGCCAAAGTCGCAGCCACCGTGGACATCATCTCAGGCGGACGCGCCGAGATGGGGATCGGCGCCGGCTGGTACGAGCACGAATGGCGCGCCTACGGCTACGGATTCCCGCGAGCCGGCGAGCGGCTGGCAATGCTCGATGAGGGCGTCCAGATCATGCGGCAGCTGTGGACCCATGGCACGGCCACGCTGAAGGGGGAACACTATTCCGTCGACGGCGCCATCTGCCGGCCGCTCCCCCTCCAGGAGGGCGGCATCCCACTGTGGATCGCCGGTGGCGGCGAGAAGGTGACGCTCAGAATCGCCGCGAAGAACGCCCGTGGCGGCGAGCTCGACGCCGAGAGCTACACCGGTTACACCAACTTCGGCGGAGACCTCGACACGTTCGTCCGGAAGTCGGAGATTCTCGCGCAACACTGCCGCGACCTCGGCACCGATTTCGACTCCATCACTCGAACGTCCAGCTTCAACATCGTCATCGGTGAGACCGAGGCCGAGGTCGAGGACAAACTGTCGAAATTCGCCGATGTGGCGCGCCGGTTCCTACCGGCTGACCGCGTCGAGGAAGCGCTCAAGAACTACCGCACGAGCCCCACGACAGGCACGCCGGAACAGATCACCGAGCACCTCGAGGCGATGCGGGACGCCGGCATGAAGTACGCCATTTTCTATGTGCAGGGTGCCGCGTACGAGTCGGACAGCCTCGATCTCGTAGAGCAGAAAGTCATACCGGCACTTCAGTAACCCCGCACCATATGCCTGTGGCCAGGACGTAAACCGGTGTTCACGTCCTGGCCGAGGTGGTTTCGCCGCCGTTTGTCGTGCTCGTCACGGGTGATGAACGCAGGGTGTTGTGGGCGTGGCGGCACATCTGGCTTAGGCTGGAGCATAGAGATTCATCCAATGAGGAGGTCCCGCAGTGGCCCGCGTGTTGCCGGTGGTGGTAGCGCTCATCCTGACGGTCTATGCGCTGATCGACTGCCTGCAGACCGACTCGGCCAGGATCCGGATGCTGAACAAGGCTGTCTGGGTGGCCCTCATCGTGTTGATACCGGTGATCGGCCCCGTCCTCTGGCTCGCCGCGGCCAAGCACCGTGCCGGCCCTCGGCCGGCTAAGCCGGTGACGCCGCCGCGCGCTCCTGATGACGATCCTGAGTTTCTCCGCCAGCTCCGTAATCTCGATGACGAGCATGAGCAGTTGCTGAACGACTGGGAAGCCAGCCTCCGGCGCAGAGAGGAAGAACTGCGCAAGGACGACGACGGCGACAACCCGCCGGAGCCTCCGCAGCGCCCGGACAGCAGCAGTGAGGAAGAGCTGGGCAAACGCTCAGACAGCGGTGATGACGACGTCCGCTGAGGCGTAGCTGACGCCCCCTTTGTGTCAGTTGGCCAGGCTCTGAAGCCCGTTCTCATACCTCCACCGGCTGGTTTGGCGCCAGCGATGGATCGGGAAGCGATGTTGTGGACAGACACTCGGCCGGCGAGGGTCACAACCCGCCGTACGAGTGCAGCCCTTCGAAGAAGATGTTGACGCCGAAGTAGCTGAACATCGCGGTGGCGAACCCGACAAGACCGACCACTGAGGCTTTGGAGCCCTTCCAGCCGGCGGTGGCACGCGCGTGCAGGTAGGCCGCGTACACAAGCCATGTGATCAGCGCCCACACTTCTTTCGGGTCCCATCCCCAATACCGGCCCCACGAGACCTCGGCCCAGATCGCGCCGAGGATGAGCGGGCCGATCGTCCACAGTGGGAACCCGATCGCGATCAACCGGTAACCCAGGCGGTCCAGAACCGACGACTCCGGCAGCGAGGCGGTGATCCTTCCCGGCCGGCCGCGTCGCTCAGCGCGCTGAGCCGCGATCTGCAAGGCGCCGATCGCCGCTGCCACTGTGAACAGCGCAAACGCGATCACCGTCAGCCCGACGTGGATGACCAGCCAGTACGAGCGCAATGCCGGGACGAGTGGGCCAGGCGGCACATACAGCACGGTGACAGCAAGCCCGAGGGTGATGAACACGAACAAGACAACCCAGCCGGCGACAGCTCGGCCGGGAGCGGTACGCGACATGACCAGGAAGACGATGGAAGCGAGCAGAGCAGCCGTGATGGAGAACTCATACATGTTGCCCCACGGCGCCCGGCCAGTTCCGACCGCACGCATGGTGACCCCGACGGCGAGTACACCCGTGGCCAGCACCAAGAAGGCCTGGCCCAGCCTTCCCTTCAGGTCGGCCTGGTCGCTGAGGTACCCGGTCAGGTCATTGGAGCCGCTGGCCCCACCGTCGGCGGCATTGGCCTGTCCGGGGCTGTCTGGGCCCTGGCTACCCACGCCGGGCCCGTCGCCAGCGGCGCCACGGCCGCTGTCGGTAGTGGCCACGGCCGCCAACTCAGTATTCCGGTCCGCGGCGCGCTGCGCGTTCTCCCGCCTGATTCTGCCCCGCAGACCGGCCTCCGAGGCAAACACCAGCCAGGAGGCGAGGTAGGCGATCAACGCGCAGGTAACGACGTACCTGCTCCACTCAGCAATCGAATCGAGATCCATCACGTCTCCCCGCTCGACCGTTCCGGGTCGAGTCTGCGTTGCACTCCATCGGTGATCGCATTGACCTCGTCTTCAAGGTTTCCGCCATCAGAGCGGTGCAATCCCGCGACTTCGACTACGGTACGCCCCTCTGATCCGGGCACCGCACGCACCCAGACCCGGCGGCGCCGGATGTACAGCGACACGGACAGCCCGGCCACCGCCAGCAATGCGCCGATGAGTGCGATCTCTTTCCCGGAGTTCCGGCTGACCTGCAAGTTGACCCACGTGACGTATCCGTCGAAGGTGATGAAGCCAGCCTCATCAGGAAGCTCGACCGTCTCGCCCACACCAAGCCCCGCCCGGAACGGCTCGTCATCCACTTCGAACTGCTCGAGTCCGTCCTGGTTCAACCGGTAGATCGATTGTGGAGTGCCGTCGTTGAGGCCGAGGTCGCCGTAGTAGGCGGTCAGGTAGAGCTCCGGGAGCCGCGGCTCGGGAAAGATCGAGCGCATACCCAGCTCATCGATGTAGGCCGTGGGCAAGAAGATTCCTTCGATGCCGATGTCTGGCCCGGTGTCGGCGGCCACCGGCACCTTGACCACGCCGGTTGAGGTGAAGTTGTCGTCTTGCGGAAGGAACGGCACCGGCCCCTCGGCCAGGATGTCGCCGTCGGCCGAGCGGACAGTGATGGCCGGCGCGTATCCGGGGTTGAGGATGTGCACGAGTGTGCCGTCCACGTTCAGCGGTTCATTCACCCGGATGGTGCGCGGTTCCGGCTCGGCACCAGGTTCGGGCACGAAACTGACTGTCGCCTCGTAATTGTCCGGCAGGCCGAGGTGCGGACCGGAGTCGATGAATTCCATCGCGAACTGCTCAACTTCAAGAGAGAACGGCGGGAGATCACTCGGTTCGAACATGGGCCCGGAGGAGAGGTTGTCGTATTGGACCACCGAGTTGGCGAAGCCCGTACCCTCCGGCACCAAAACCGTGCCCCGGTATCCGAACAAGCCACCCAGCGCCACAGCGAGCAGAACCACCACAAGCGACAGGTGAAACACCAGATTCCCGGTCTCACGAAGGTGACCCGCCTCACCGTCGACCGAGTCGGAGCCGTCGCGTCGCGACACGCGGAACCGGCGGCCACGTAGCTCCGCGCGTGCTGCCTCCAGAACCTCCTCCGGGTCGTGCTCGACGACGATGCTGCGGTGCACGGGCATTCGGGAGAGCCGGCGCGGCGCCCGGGGCGGACGCGCCCGCATGGCCTTCCAATGCTGCCAAGAGCGGGGCAAGATGCAACCGACCAGCGAGATCAGCAGCGCCAGGTAGATCGCCGCGAACCACGGCGCGGCGAAGACGTCGAACATGCTGAGCCGGTCGAGCCACTCGGACAGTTCCGGATGGCGTGCGCGGAAATCACGGACCTGCAGGGGGTCGACCCCGGTCTGCGGGATGATCGAGCCTGGTATCGCGGCGATGGCCAGCAAGAACAGCAGGATCAGCGCGACCCGCATCGAGGTGAACTGACGCCAGGCCCATCGAGCGAACTCGACGGTATTGAGGGCGGGCGGGCGGCTACGCGGCTCACGGACCGGCTCGGACCCACCGGGGCTCGCCCCCCACGGCTGCTGATCGTGCGGATAACTCCCGCGCTGCCGTTCGGCGTCCGGTTCAGGGCCGCCAGGAGCAGCGATATCGCTGCGCTCGGTCATACAACCACCTCGAAACCGGATATCCACCCTTGCATCTGCACCATGATTTCGTTCCACAGCCCGGTGACCAGCAAGATCCCGAGGACCACCAGCATCGCGCCACCAAAGCGCACCAGCGCCAGCTGATGCCGCCGGAGCCAGCCGAACATACGCAGCGAGCGACGGTACGCCAGCGCCGCGAGGAGAAACGGCAGCCCGAGACCCAGCGTGTACACGAACGACAGCAACGCACCCCGCGCCGCATTGGCCTCGTCGAATGCGAGGAACTGCACCGCGGCCAGCGTCGGGCCCATACATGGTGTCCAACCCAAGCCGAAAACAACCCCGAGCGCCGGGGCACCGGCCAGGCCCACGGCGGGTTGGGCCTGCGCCTTCCATTGCCGCGTCAGCCCAGGAATCCATCCGGCGAACATGAGTCCAAGGGCGATGGTCACCACCCCCATCACCCGGGTGATCACATCGACATGTTCACGCAGCGTGCTGCCCAATCCACCGAAGAGCAGGCCGTAGGAAACGAAGACCAGGCCGAACCCGAAGATGAACAGACTGACGCCCGCCACCATCCGTCCGCGGTTGGCGGCGTCCAGGTCCGTGCCCGAGAGCCCGGTCACGTACCCGAGATATCCGGGCACCAGGGGCAGGACACACGGTGACAGGAAAGACACCAGGCCAGCCAGCATCGCGACCGGGATCGCCAGAAGCAGCGATCCGGTTAGGACCGTGTCGCCGAACGTGCTACCCATGACTCATGTGCCGGACTCGTCCTCGCCGAGGACATCCGCGACCATGTCCCCCAGCGATGTCCGGCCGATTGGCCCCAGGACACGTGCCGCGAGCTGCCCTTCCCGGTCGATGATCAATGTGCTGGGGATCGCCGCCGGCGGCAGTGTAGACCGGAACGCGAGCAGCGCTTCCCCGTGCGGATCGACGACGCTCGGATAGGTGATCCCGAACTCTTCCTCGAAGGCCAGGGCCGCGGTCTCGGATTGGCCGTCCCGCGTGTTCACGCCGATGAACCGCACGCCGTCGTCGGCGTACTCTTCGTATACAGCTTGCAGGTCGGGCGCCTCTTTCCGGCATGGTGGGCACCACGAGCCCCACACATTGAGAACCACGACGTCGCCCAGGGCATCGGCGAGATCGAACTCGCCCTCGCCACCGAGCAGTGGACCTCCGAACTCCGGGGCCGGTTCCCGGTTCTCCGGCGCGATCAGGCTGACCACCCCGTCACCCTCGATGTAGCCGATGTTCTCGGTATCGGCGTCACGGGTGACCTGCCCGTCAGAACATCCAGCCAGCACCACCAGCGCCAGCGTCGCGACGACCGCCCTCAACATGGCACTAATGCCCAGCATCAGGCACCCGCGGCGAAGGTCTTACCGGCACCAGGCAGCAGGTCTGCCGCCGGCTCGCTGTAAGCGATCGAGACGATGGCGTCGTCTTTGTAGGTGAACGTCGTGAGACTGGCCAGCGAGCATTCGCGCTTACGCGGATCGTGCCAGAGCCGGCGGCCCTCGATGGCCGAACGGACCGTCCAGATGGGCAGCTGATGCGACACCAGCAGCGCCTCGTGCCCGTCAGCAGCTTGCCTCGCTCGCTCCATCGCCAGCCGCATCCGCGCGGCGATCTCGGTGTACGGCTCGCCCCATGACGGCCGGAACGGGTTGCGCAGGTGCTTCCAGTGTCTGGGTTTGCGCAGCGAGCCGTCGCCCACTCCGAAGGTCAAGCCCTCGAAGATGTTCCCGGCCTCGATGAGGTCGTCGTCGGTGGTCGGGTCCAGACCAAGTTTCTCGGCCACGGGCGCGCCTGTCTCCACGGCACGTTCCAACGGTGAGGTCACCAGGACGACGATGTCGCGATCGGCAACCGTCTCCGCCACCCTCTCGGCCATGGCACGGCCACGTTCCGACAGCCTGTATCCCGGCAGGCGGCCGTACAGGACGCCTGCCGGGTTGTGAACCTCACCATGTCGCAGCAGGTGAATCTTCGTCACCGTGGTCTCACTTCCTTGCCAGTGATCGGTCAAAGCTCAAGGTTGACGCCCGCATGGTCCTCAGCGGTCATCACTGACGACGTCCCGATACGCCCGCGGCGGCAGCGGCAGCCGCGGGCAGAGCATCGGCGATGCGCTCCACCGCTTGGTCGTCGTGCGCCGCGCTGACAAACCACGCTTCGAAGGCCGAGGGCGGCAGGTACACGCCGCGCTCGAGCATCGCGTGGAAGAACGCGCCGAACTGGTCGACGTCGGTGCGCCGTGCCCCAGCGAAATCAGTGACAGCCTCGCTGGGATCGACGAAGAACACCGTGAACAAGTTCCCGGCGAACTGTGCGATATGTGGCACACCGGCCGCGTCGAGTGCCTCGCCCACCAGCCGGCCGATGGTCTGCGCGGTGTTATCGAGATGGGCGTATACGCCGGCGTCGGTCAATCGGAGGGTCGTCAATCCAGCGGTGGTGGCGACTGGATTCCCGGCCAGCGTGCCCGCCTGGTAGACCGGGCCGGCCGGTGCGAGCTTCTCCATGACGTCTGCCCGGCCCCCGAAGGCCGCGGCCGGGAACCCGCCACCCATGACCTTGCCGAACGTCGTCAGGTCGGCTGCTACGCCGTCGAGGCCGTACCAGCCCGAACGTGAGACCCGGAATCCGGTCATCACCTCGTCGAGCACCAGCAGAGCGCCATGGGCGTGAGCGATCTCCTGGAGGAAGGCGTTGAAGCCATCGGCAGGCGGAACCGCACCCATGTTCCCGGCAGCGGCCTCGGCGATGACACACGCGATAGAGTCGCCGTGCTCGGCGAAGGTGGCTTTGACCGCCCCGGTGTCGTTGTACGGCAGCACGATCGTGTCGGCGGCTGTCGGCTCGGTCACTCCGGGCGTCCCTGGCAACCCGAACGTCGCCACTCCGCTTCCGGCCGAGGCGAGCAGGGAGTCCACGTGCCCGTGATAATGCCCGGCAAATTTCACGATCTTGCTGCGCTCCGTGTAGCCGCGCGCGAGCCGGATCGCACTCATGGTCGCTTCAGTTCCGCTGGTCACCAGGCGGATTCGATCGACGCTGGTACGGGCGATGATCTCTTCGGCGAGTTCGACCTCCGGCTCGGTGGGGGTGCCATAAGAGACACCGCGCGACACCTGAGCCTGCACGGCCTCAACCACGGCAGGGTGGGCGTGCCCGAGGATCATCGGTCCCCACGAGCACACCAGGTCGACATACTCACGGCCGTCGGCGTCGTACAGATACGCACCCTCGGCCCGCTGGATGAATCTAGGTGTGCCGCCGACAGCCCGGAAAGCCCGGACCGGCGAGTTCACGCCGCCCGGTGTGACCGACTGTGCACGTTGGAACAGTTCCGCGCTGCGGGGAGCGTCATCATTGCTCACTGAGCCATTCTCGCAACTGCCTCCCCGTAGCCCGCACTCCCCCCATCGCTTACGCAGCTGATCCCAGACGCACCGAGCGAGCAGAGCAACAACAAGGAAGCCTACTGTCGCCAGAGCCACCACAAGGAAGCTCGTTGTCGTAGCGCTGCGCACCCCTCCTGCCGTGAACGACGCTCCAGCGGAACATACGCAAGGTGGGACGCTGATCGGATCATCGACCGACCGTCCACACCCTCCCGCCGTGAACGACGCTCCAGCGGGAACGAGAACGAAGGCTGACGATGGCTTTGGCCGACCGTCCGGAGGCGAAGGCATGAGTGCCAAGCACGAATGCCGCCGCCGGAGGCCAGGGAGGCCAGAGCCATCGTCAGCCTTCACACCTACGATCAGCTGGCGAGCGTCTCCTCCACGCGCCTGCCCAGCTTCTCGTCGACGCTGCGCCAGTAGGCGAACACGCGCTGGCGCAGTTCGTCCGAGGTGACCTTGCTGACGTGTCCGGCGATGTTGCCTACCAGCCGGTCCCGGGCGGCGTCGTCGAGCACCTCGCGTACCAATGTGCCCGCCTGGATGAAGTCGTCGTCATCGCGGTGCAGGCTGGCTGCTGCTCGCACGAGTTCGCCATCCGACTCCCAGCCCGCGTCACCGACCAGCGACGGGTCGGCCTCCGGGCCGCCGTGGCTGTTCGGAGCGTAGACCGGGCGGTCGGGCGAGGCCCACGAGTACCGCATAGCGCCGTCCTTCGAGTACGAGTTGACCTCGGCCTTCGGCGCGTTGACGGGGAGCTGGGCGTAGTTGGTGCCGATCCGGTAGCGATGTGCGTCGGCGTAAGAGAAGATGCGGCCCAGAAGCATCTTGTCCGGACTGGCCGCGATACCGGGAACGAAGTTGCTCGGCTCGAAGGCGGCCTGCTCGATCTGGGCGAAGTAGTTCTCCGGATTGCGGTCGAGGCGCAGATTGCCGACCTTGATCAGCGGGTAGTCGCCCTTCGGCCACACCTTGGTGAGGTCGAAGGGGTTGAAGCGGTAGTCCGCGGCGTCCGCGTACGGCATCACCTGGACGTACACCGTCCAGCTCGGGGCGTCACCGCGCTCGATCGCGGTATACAGGTCGCGGATGTGGTAGTCGGCATCCTCGCCCGCGATCTGATCGGCGTCGGCCTGAGTGAGGAACTCATGGCCCTGGTCGGTGCGGAAGTGGTATTTCACCCAGAACCGCTCACCCGCGGCGTTGATCCACTGGTACGTGTGCGAGCCGAATCCGTCCATGTTCCGCCAGCTGCGCGGTAGGCCACGGTCACCCATGAGCCAGGTCACCTGGTGCGCGCTCTCCGGGGAGAGGGTCCAGAAGTCCCACTGCATGTCGTGGTCGCGCAGGTTCGTGGCCGGCAGCCGCTTCTGCGACCGGATGAAGTCCGGGAACTTGATGGTGTCGCGGATGAAGAAGACCGGCGTGTTGTTGCCCACCAGGTCGTAGTTGCCCTCGCTGGTGTAGAACTTCAGCGCGAACCCGCGGGGGTCACGCCACGTGTCCGGGCTGCCCTGCTCTCCCGCGACGGACGAGAACCGGGCCAGCGCCTCGGTGCGCGCTCCGGGCTGGAAAAGCGCCGCCTTGGTGAATTGACTGACGTCCTCGGTGACTTCGAGGACACCGAAGGCGCCGCCGCCCTTGGCGTGAACCACGCGCTCGGGAACCCGCTCGCGGTTGAACTGTGCGAGCTTCTCGACGAGGTAGTGGTCGTGCAGGACGATGGGGCCGTTCTGCCCGACGGTGAGCGAATGGGCATCGCTGCCTACGGGGGCACCGAAGTTGGTGGTGGTCGGTGGGTTGTTGCTCACACGTACTCCTTGGTTTCGCTGGTGCAGGTGGGGCACAGACCCCAGAACGTGACCTCTGCCTCGTCGACGACGAAGCCATGGGCGGGTTCTGGCGTCAGACATGGGACCGCGTCGCCGGAACATTCGACGTCGACGACGACGCCGCAGGAACGGCAGACCAGATGGTGATGGTTGTCTCCGACCCGCGTCTCGTAGCGGGCAGCTGAGCCGGCCGGCTCGATGCGACGGAGCAGGCCCGCTTCGGTCAGAGCATGCAGGACGTCGTACACCGCTTGCGTCGAAACTGACCCCAGTGACGCCCGGACCTGCCGGGCGACGGTGTCGGCGTCGGCGTGCGGGTGTTCTTCGAGCGCGGACAGCACGCCGAGGCGCGGCGCCGTGACCCGAAGACCGGTAGCGCGCAGACGTTCCTCCGGGGAGTTTTCCCCAGGGGGCGTTGGTGCGTCGGTGGCCATGTCTCGATCTTGATGCCTTTTCTGGAATTAGTCAAGTTAACGAGCTAATCCAGGATCTCGCTGACCCGGCCGGCGCGTCGGCGCTATGAGTTCGTTGGTGTGCGACGGCGCAGCCAACCGATCACTCCACCGCCCGCGACGAGCACAAAGATGCCGAGCATCACCGGGAGCATCAGCGAAACGGAAACGAACCGAGCACTCAGCCACCCGATGAGTGCGCCCAATACAGCTCCCACCGGCAAGGTGGCCGACACCGGAATCACCCATCGAGGCATGGCGACCAGCAGCCCGGTCGGGCTGGTGCGATTCCAGCCGTACTGCGCCATCCGCCGGATCAGATAGACGCCGAGCACCAGCCCGAACGCGGCAAAGGCCATCGTCATGGCGAACATGCCCGCTGCCCGCTCAACCGGAGTCTCCTCGACCGCGCTGGACGTGCCGTTCGGACCGGTGATCTCCACGGCGCGGCCGCCGAACAGCATCACCGTAACGTCGTGACCCGCTCCGCTGATGCCGAGACGATCGGCCTGCCCCGGCGAGATCTGTACCACCACGTTGCCTTGGAAGAGCACGGTGTCCGGCGGAGCGTCTGGAACGGAGACGTGGATCACCGCCGTGGAAGTGCTCCCGCCGTGTTGGGGCGCTGAGGTGCTCCGCCGATCTATCCGGGCCGTCGTCTGGCCAGGCAGTTCGGCGAGACAGTCGGACGACGGCTGGCCTTCGGCACACGGCGAGGCATAGGCATAGCGCGACACTGTCGACAGGTCTCCGGGCAACGACGCGGCGGCCAGGCCGGACAGCACGACGGCAGCCGCAAAGAACAATGCGAGAACCCAGGGCGGCACGATACCCAACGATTCAAGGGTTCCACTACGCCGCGCACGAGCCATCGTCTTCCCTTCGCCAAGACGTGTTGTGCCGATCGGCGGCCTCGGTCCTTGGCTCCGCGCCGCGCCGCGCCCTGTGATTGTTGCAGGAACAATTAGGTGTGTGAAGTGCTCGCGAAGATCCCCGCATCCTCTTACGCTGATCTAGGTGTAAAAGGGGGTGGGGCATGACCACGGAACGCAACACCGACTACACCGACGAAAGCCTCGACACGGGCATGGCTGGCCGCACGGAGCTCCGGATTCACGGCGTCAGCGGAACGCCGCCCGAGGCGATACTCGACCACCCCCTGCTGAAACAGGTAGCAGGCGACGACAAAGCCGGCTTCCACCGGCGCTGGTATCCCGGAGGACGCTCGGCCGACATCACCAGCGGACACCGCCTCGAGGCCTACCACTGGGGCAACCTCACCTCCGGCTCGGCTGCTCGGGCGGCATGGTTGATGCTGTTGCCGTTCATGCTGGCGAACCTGGCGCACTGGATGTTGCCACCAGTGCGGGCGGAAGCGCGCCGCGCCCGTGCCGCCGCCGGACACGCCGCCGCCATGCTCCTCCGGCTTTTCGGCCTGGCGCTCACTTTCACGCTGGTCCTCACGGCGGTCCAGGCCGCAATGGACGTAGCCGCCTGGCAATGCGCCGGGAACTGGCGCTGCGGGTCGTCGTCGCCTTTGACCACGATGCTCGTCGACGGCTGGATGTCCGAGCCCGGAACGCGCATCGTCATCTCCGCACTGGTGCCGTTGGCGGTCGTCGGTGGAATCGCCGTGCTGGGCCGCAAACCGCTACGCCGCACGTCGCCGGAGCCCGACGTGTCCGTGGCCAGAGAAGGCGACCGGCCACTGTCCCGGCGCAGTTTCTGGCGCGGCAATCCGGGTATGCCCGCGCTGCGCTCGGCCCACGTTGCCGGGTCCGCCGCCCTCCTGGCGGCCACGATCGCCTGGCCGGCCACGACCCTCGCGGCCTCCGGGGCGATGGCGATCGCCGGTGCCGTTGTGTGCGTCACCTCGCTCGCTGTCGTGGGGGTCGCAGCCGGCTTGGTCGCCACGGAAGGGATAGCCGGGCGTTCGGCATATCGCTCCACTGCCGTCGCCGCCACTCGCCGGCTCGCATTCGTGCTCTTGGTGTCTGCCACGATCTTCTCGGTGTGGGACCACGGCCGCTGGGAGGCGGCCGGTCGCCTTCCCGGATTGCGCCCCGCTATCCTGATCCTGTTCGGCGCCGGATTCGTTCTCCTGCTGCTGCTCACGGCCGCCGTTCTAGTTCAGCAGCCGTGGCGGCACGACACCGGCGGATTCCGGCCCACCATGCGCGGACTCGGCACGCCGGCCGTCGCCACGATCGCCTACCTCATTGCCGGTGGCTTATCCGCTGGGCTTGCCTACCGGGTGAGCGACCTGCTCGGCTTTCCCGTCCTCAGCCAGTCCTCCGCGGATGCCCTTCGCGGGGCCACCAACCGGATCATCGCCGACGAGTCGCTGCCGTTCGCCACTCGCCAGGCCGCGTGGACCAGCGACTGGCCGATCGTCATACCGCCGTCGTTCGCCTGGGCCGGTGCGGCGGCCGCCGTCATCGTCGCCGCCGTGTTGCTGATCGCCGCCTGGATCGGTGTAGGCATGTTCCGCCGGGTCGGTCCCCTGGCCGAGCAGATCGCCGCCGAACACAACAGCGCCCTGACACGCCGTTCGGACAACGGCGCGAACACACCGCCTTCGTCAACGGTTCGCCGGGAGGCTTCGGACCCCGAGATCCGGCGAATTGCCCGCGTGGTGGCCGCAGCCTCACTCACCGAAGGTTCGGGGCGATTCGTGGGCAGGGTGGTTCTGGTAGCCGGGGCCGTGCTGGTGGCCGGACTCGGCGTCTACGCGGCTGGGGTGGACAACTGGCGACTCGTCGAGGAACCACCGTTGTCCAGCCTCACCGCATTCGGGACGTGGCTGGTGGGCGCCTTCGCGCTCGGACTGGTGGCGCTGGTCTGGCGCTCGGTTCACAGTCCGGCCCTGCGTCGCGTGGTGGGGATCCTGTGGGACGTCGGTAGCTTCTGGCCGCGAGCAGCCCATCCGCTCGCCCCTCCCTCATACGGAGAACGCGCCGTTCCCGACCTAGTGGACCGCGTAAAGGAACTGGCAGCCGCACCGGGTTCCAGCGTCTTGCTGTCTGGGCATTCTCAAGGCTCGGTACTGGCCGCCGCCACAGTAATGCAGTTGCCGGAGGAGGTCGCCGGACGTGTCGACCTGATCACCCACGGTTCACCGCTGCGCCGTCTGTACTGCCGCCACTTCCCCGCATACCTCGATCGATCGGCCCTCCACTCGGTGGCCGGCACCGTCAACTACGGCTGGAAGAACTTCTACCGGGACACCGACCCGATCGGTTCTTGGGTGTTTCGTCCCGACGACGGACCTCCCGACGACGCTCACGCCCCTGCGGACCGAATCGGCGACATCGACCACCGACTTCTCGACCCCCCGACACTGGACGATCCGATCGCCGGGCATGCCGACTATTGGCACGACACCGCTTACGCCTCGCACGTACGTTCCCGGCATTGATCCGCGCCGAATGTGCGGATGTTCGCCAGAGCAACTCGACGATACGGTCGTCCTCACCGCTGGCCAAGGCCAGGAGGGGCGTTATGTCCGCTGAACCCGTGCGCCCGGCCCGGCGGCTCAGTTCTCGTCGCCGGGCTCGTCCGGGTGCCGCCTGAGATAGACGATGCCGGCGGCCAGCCCGCCCCACACGACCACGATCGATACCACGAGCATGGCAACGGCTCCGCCGGACATCAGTCGCTCCCTTCCTCGTCGGTGACACTGACGAACCGATCGGCACGCCGCGACGGCAGATACGCCAGCGCGATACCGACCACCAGAACACCCACAGCCACCCCCCACCCGGCTACGAGCAGGAAACCGACGGGATAGTCCTCATATGGTGCCTCGAACTCCGTGCGCAGGCTGTCCACCATCATCCACCCGAGCACAACCGGCGTCACAACACCCAGAGTCAACAGCCACCACCAGCCCAGACGCAGCGCCGAGGTCTCGTTCGCGTGCGCCTGCAATGTGGGAAGCCGGCGCAGCACCCACGCTACGACGACAACGGAGACCAGCGCAGCCATAGCGATGCCGTAGTGGTTGACGAAGTGGTCGGCCGCGTCGAGGATGAACAGTCCTTCCGGGGTGGGGAACAGCACGAGCGACGCCAGTGCGATAGCACCGCCGACCACCAGCACCGTCGGGACCCGCGACCACCCGGTACGGTCCTGTACAGCCGAGACGACCACCTGGACGATGCTGATCAGTGACGAGAGCCCGGCGATGACCAAGGCGCCGAAGAAGAGGATTCCGAACAGCCCGCTACCGGCCGGCATGCTGGAGATGATCGTCGGGAAAGCGATGAACGCCAGGCCGATCCCGCCTTCGTCGAGTACCTCACCGACGCCCACACCGGCGTTCGCCGCCATGAACCCGATGGCGGCGAACACACCGATGCCCGCAAGAATCTCGAACGAGCTGTTCGCGAATCCGGCCACCATGGCCGAACCGGTCAGGTCAGCGCGCCGGCGTAGGTACGACGCATAGGTGATCATGATGCCGAACCCGACGGAGAGCGAGAAGAAGATCTGGCCGTAGACGGCGACCCACACGCTCCCGTCCGTAATGGCGCTCCAGTCCGGGGAGAAGAAGGCGTCCAGCCCATCGGCCGCGCCGTCCAGCGTCAGCGACTGGACCACCAGGATGGCGAAGACCACCACGAGCAGCGGTATGAAGATCTTGTTCGCCCGCTCGATGCCGCGTCGCACCCCGAGCGCCAACACTCCCAGCGTGATCACCCACACCGCCACGAGAGGCCACGCCACTCCGGCGACGTACGACGAGATCATGCCCGGCTGGTCCGCACGTTGCAGGAAATCGCTGATGAGGAAGGATTCTGGATCCGTACCCCAGTCCTGGCCGACCGAGAACCCGGTGTAGCGCATGGCCCAGGCGATGATCACCGCGTAATAGGTGGCGATCACCAGACAGATGGCTACCTGCCACCACCCGATCGTCTCAGCTCGCCGGGACAGTGACCGATAGGCCAGCGGCGGCGAGCGACGGGCTCTGCGGCCGATCGTGTACTCCATGATCAGTAGCGGGATGCCGGCCGTCAACAGGGCGATCAGGTATGGCAGCAGGAACGCGCCCCCGCCGCTCTCGTAGGCGACGTACGGAAACCGCCAGATGTTGCCCAGCCCGATGGCCGAGCCGACAGCTGCCAAGATGAACCCGGCTCGGGTTCCCCATTGCTCACGTTCCCGGGACAACGCAGCCTCCGTCAGCCGACTGATGCCTTCCGAGGGCACGGTAACCCGTTGTCGCTCACCACACCACCGCGATCGCCGGATCCCGCCGCCCCGCCCCTAGATGATCATGTTTGGTGGGTTTTCTCTTGCGTCGACAGGCCTGCAGGCATGATGAGGCACAGGAAGTGCTTGTGATGTATCAGCGAGTGACGGAAGTCAGCGCTGGTGAAGCCACTGGGCGGCTTCGACAGCCCAGTACGTCAAGATGATGTCCGCGCCGGCCCGCCGGATGGACGTCAGCGATTCGAGGACGGCGCGGTCCCGTTCGATCCAGCCGTTGGCCGCCGCTGCTTCGATCATCGCGAACTCACCGGACACCTGATAGGCGGCGACCGGCACATCGGCGATCTCCCGGGCCTTGGCCACCACGTCCAGATAAGACATCGCCGGCTTGACGATCACCATGTCGGCGCCTTCGTCGACGTCGAGGCGGACCTCTCGCATGGCCTCGATGATGTTCGCCGGGTCTTGCTGGTAGGTGCGGCGATCACCGATCAGCGACGATTCGACCGCATCCCGGAACGGGCCGTAGAACGCCGACGCGTATTTCGCGGCGTAGGCAATGATCGCGACATCGGTGTAGCCCGCGCTGTCGAGCGCTGCACGCACCGCCCCCACCTGGCCGTCCATCATGCCGCTGGGGCCGACGACGTCAACGCCGGCTTCGGCCTGCGCCAGGGCCATCTGCTCGTAGGCGCGCAGCGTGGCGTCATTATCGACCACGCCGTCCGGCGTCAGCAGCCCGCAATGACCGTGGTCGGTGAACTCGTCGAGGCAGAGGTCAGCCATCACGACGGTGGCGTCTCCGACCTCACTCACCACCTCGTGGATGGTCGCGTTCAGCGCCCCATGGGGGTCGTGTGCGCCACTTCCCTGTGCGTCCTTGTGCTCCGGTATGGCGAACAGCATCAGGCCGCCGACGCCGGCCTCGACAGCCTCGACGGCGGCCTTGCGGACGGTCTCGGCGGTGTGCTGGACCACGCCGGGCATCGAGGGCACCGGCCGTGGCTCGGCAGCGCCTTCGCGAATGAACATGGGCAACACCAGATGCCGCGGCTCGATGGACGTCTCGCCCACCAGCCGGCGCATGGCAGGCGTCCGGCGCAGTCGCCTCGGGCGCTCGTTCGGATACGGCATGGTGCTCTCCCTCATGTTGCGTCCTGCACGGTGTGGCCCGGGGCCCTCAGGGTGCAGGACGCAACCGACAGGTTACTGCGCGCTCTTCCTCCGTGACATCGCGCGCCGGCGCTGCGAAGGCCGCAGCAGCGGCTCGCCTGCCTCCAGCAACGACATCCGGCGGGAAGCACCGAACTCGGCCAGGGCCGATGCGAGCAACTCCGCCGACGGTTCCGGCGCCATGACGTCTACCCGCAGCCCGTGCTCCTCCGCGGTCTTGGCAGTGGCCGGCCCGATACAGGCGATCACCGTATTGGCGTGTGGCTTGCCCGCGATGCCGACCAGGTTCCGGACCGTGGACGAGGACGTGAACAGCACGGCGTCGAATTTGCCGGTCTTGATCGCCTCGCGGGTCTTGGCCGGCGGCGGAGCCGCGCGCACCGTGCGGTACGCCGTGACGTCATCGACCTCCCAGCCCATGTCCATCAGCCCAGCGGCCAGTGTCTCGGTCGCGATGTCCGCCCTCGGCAGGAAGACGCGGTTGATGGGATCGAGGACCTCGTCATACGGGGGCCAGTCAGCCAGCAGCCCCAGCGCCGACTGCTCTCCGGAGGGCACAAGATCAGGCTCGATGCCCCATTCGCGCAGCGCCTCGGCGGTCTTCTCACCAACGGCCGCCACCTTCAGCCCGGAAAGGGCACGCGCGTCGAGCCCGTAGCCGACCAGCTTCTCCTTCACCGCACGCAGCGCGTTGTATGACGTGAAGGCAATCCACTCGTAGCGTCCTTCGACCATTCCGCGGACGGCTTTGTCGATCTGCTGCGGGTTGCGTGGCGGCTCGACGGAGATGGTGGGGACCTCTTCAGGCACCGCACCGGAGCGACGCAACGCCGTGGACAACGATGCGGCCTGTTCCTTGGTTCGCGGCACCAGGACGCGCCAGCCGAACAGGGGCTTGGTCTCGAACCAGGACAATGAATCCCGGTTACCGACCGCATCGCCGACGATCAGCACGTACGGACCCTCGAGTTTCGCAGCCTTGACCGCCGCGGCGACGTGATCCAGCGTGGACACGACCGTCTGCTGTTCTACCGTGCTGCCCGCTGTCACAACTGCAACCGGAGTGCTGGGAACGCGGTCGGATTCGATGATGCTCTGTGCCAAGTCCGCCAGCTGTTCGTTGACACCGGTGAAGACCAGCGTGTCCGCCGTGCAGGACTGCAGGTCGATCTTTCCACCGATGTCAAAGATCTGAGTGGTTCGGCGCCGGCCGGCCACCAGCGGCACGCCGGCGTGCACCGGGATGGCTGTGCCGGTGGCTACACCCGCCACGACCTCGAACGGTATTCCGGCCTTCACGCAGGCCAGCGCCTCGTCGGCGCCGGTGGCGTGGCTGAACGGATCGCCCTCGACCAGCCGGACAACCCGTCGGCCGGTCTTGGCGGCCTGGACAACGCGACGGCCACGCGCCGCGGCGGTCAACGCCACACCTGCGTCGTCGACGCTGAGATCCACGACCTCGACGAGATCCGGTGCGTGCTCGAGCATTCGATGATGGACGGTCTCGTCGAGAACGACGACATCGGCCTCCCGGAGCGCTTCCACAGCCCGGAGGGTAAGCAGCCCCGGATCACCGGGGCCGGCGCCGACAAATGCGACGCCACCTTGATCAGTGCGCACGTGCGCGTTGAGCGGAGTGGTCACGAGACGTTCTCCTTCTTCGGTGCCGGCATCTCGGCACCGACGACTGTCCCGGCCCCGTCGTCGAGCATCTCTTGAGCTAGCGCTCTTCCGAGCTGCTCAGCTTCGCCGACAGGTCCGGTGACGGACTTGCGGATAGTCACGGCGCCGTCGTCACTGACCACGGCGCCTCTTATATACAGCTCCATGAACACAGCCGAACCAGCCGTCTCGCTCGTTGCTCGACTGGCTTCGGGTGTTCCCGAGAGCTCTTCATCCTGAGTGTCTTCACCTTCTGCCGTAACAGCGTACGCACCCACGGGTGCGCTGCAACCGGCTTCGAGACGGGCCAGGACCACCCGCTCGGCAGTGACAGCAAGCCGCGTCATGGGATCATCCAGGACAGCGATCTTGTCGATCAGCTCAGTATCGGTGGAACGGCATTCCACCGCGAGCGCTCCCTGCCCGGGGGCTGGCAGCACCTGAATCGGGTCGAGCACCTCGGTGACGGCATCGAGCAGCCCTAGGCGGGACAGCCCCGCGTGGGCCAGAACCACACCATCGAGAATGCCATCGGCCACCTTGGACAACCGGGTGTCGACGTTGCCACGTACCGGAACGACTTCCAAGTCCAGGCCAAGCGCCCTGAGCTGCGCCGCCCGACGAGGTGAGCCGGTGCCGATCTTGGACCCAGGCGGCAGTTCACCCAGCGTCAAGTGGTCCCGGGCGCACAGCACGTCACGTGGATCAGCCCGTGGTGGCACGGCCGCGAGTGTAAGCCCTTCAGCCGCGCCGGTTGGCAGGTCTTTCAGCGAGTGCACAGCAAAGTCGACCTCACCCGCCAGCAATGCTTCCCGCAAGGCGCTGACGAACACGCCGGTACCACCGATGGTGGCCAAAGGTTCGTCCGACGTATCGCCAAACGTGGTGATCTCGACCAGATCCACCTCGAGCCCGCTCGCCGCGGTCAGCGCCTCCGCCACGCTGCGCGACTGAGCGAGAGCGAGCCGGCTCCCTCGAGTACCAAGGCGAAGTGCCGGGCTCATGCCCGCTCACCCCACTCCAGGTCGATGGTGACGTCAGGTTTCGCGACAGCATCGATCGACCGATGGTCGAGTGAGAACAGTTCGCGCAGCGCGTCCTCATAAGAAGCGCCGTCGGGCTGCGAGGCGAGTTCCTTGACCCGCACGGTCGGCGAATGCAGAAGTTTGTCGACGACGCGGCGTACCGTGGCCGCGACTTCCGCGCGGGTACGCTCGTCGAGCCCCGGCAGGCGCCCTTCCATCCGGCCCAGTTCGGCCTCGACAACGTCAGCGGCCATCGTGCGCAGGGCGATGACAGTCGGCGCCACCCGGTCGACACGCCTAGCCGCAGAGAAGGCCGAGACCTCGTCGACGACGATAGACCGCACCGCATCGACATCGACGGTGACCGCTCCGCCGTCGGCATCGTTCGCATCCGCGAGTGTGGCCAGATCCGTGAGCACCACGCCTGGCAACTGCGCGACAGTTGAATCGACGTCGTGCGGCATCGCCAGGTCCAGAATGCCCAGGGGCCGGCCGGCCCGCCGCTGAATGACTGTCTCGATCATGTCGTGGGCGATGACGATCCCGGCTGCCCCCGTGCACGAGACCAGGAGGTCGGCGTCATGTAGCAGGTCTGGGATGGCGCTGATGGGCGCGGCGGTTCCACCGATCGAATCGGCCAGCCGCTGGGCGTGATCCAGCGTGCGGTTGACCACCACGACGTCGGCACCGGTCTCGGCGAGCGTGGTCGCGGCCAGCGCGGACATGGACCCGGCGCCGACGACCACTACCCGGAAATCAGCAACGAGCTCGCGCCACGAGGTACCGTCCATCCGGCCGACGGACCAGCCGTCCGGCGCCACCGACGGCGCCAACGTGGCGAGCCCTACCGTGACCAGTGACCGGCCGGCGTCGTCGATGTTCGTCTCTGCGTGCGCCCGCTTGCCGACCCGCAGCGCGGATTGGAACAGTTCGCTGAGCACCCGCCCGGTGGTGCCTGATGTCTGGGCGAACCGGAACGCCTCGCGCACCTGGCCGAGAATCTGCGTCTCGCCCACCACCATCGAATCCAGCCCGCTGGCGACATGGAACAGGTGAGAGACCGCGCGCTCCGCATAGTGCACGTAGAGGTAGGGAGTCAGGAGTTCCAGCGGCACGCCAGTGTGAACCGAAAGGATCCGGCCGGCTTCCTCGACACCGCCGTGGAAGGTCGCGACATCGGCGTACAGCTCCAGGCGATTGCACGTCGAGATGACAACGGCCTCGGACAGATGCTCGGCGGAGTGCACTTCCTCGAGGACCTTGACCACCGAGTCGCGGCTCAGGGCCACGTCCTCGAGAGCCTCGACCGTAGCGCTGCGGTGCGAAAGTCCCACCACGAGCACGCTCATCCGCGCACCGCCTTCGCCAGTTCGACGGCTTGTTCGGCTGTCAGAGCCAACGCCGAGCCGTTCTTCCGTTGTTCGTGATACGCCAGAATCTGCAGCTCAGTGGAGAGATCCACCTTACGCAGGTCAACACCCGGCGGCACCTGGACGACCGCGGGCGCAAAGTTCAGGATGCTGGTGATGCCAGCCGCCACCAAGCGCTCACACACCGCCTGTGCCGCGCGGGCGGGCGTCGCGATGACGCCGATGGCGATGTTGAGCTCCGACACGACCTTCTCGAGTTCGTCGGAATGACGCACCTTGAGACCAGCCACCTCTTCCCCGGCACGGTTCGGATCAGCGTCGATCAACGCCGCGATCCGGAACCCGCGTGAGGCGAATCCGCCGTAGTTGGCCAGCGCATGCCCGAGGTTTCCGATCCCGATGATGACCACGGCCCAGTCCTGCGTCAGCCCGATCTCGCGGGAGATCTGATGCCGGAGGAAGTCGACCTCGTAGCCGACACCGCGGGTACCGTAAGAACCGAGGTAAGAGAGGTCTTTTCGCAACTTCGCGGAATTGACCCCCGCGGTCTCGGCCAGCTCCTCCGAGGACACGGTAGCCACGCCGCGTTCGGCGAGCGTCGTCAACGCGCGCAGGTAGAGAGGCAGCCGCGCCACCGTTGCCTCGGGAACGCCACGAGGAACCGATGATTGCGCAGCTTGCGTGAGCGAGCGGCTGTGTCGGGTCACAATACTCCCCGGTCGGCCGGAGCCGGATACGACAAGGTGGGGGTGGTGTCGTCCCCGAATCCGGTGGAACGTACTATGACCTAACCCTAGGCCACTTGTGAAGCGACGCACAAAGTTGCGATCTTGGCGAACGTCGACTATGAGCCGTTCCCCGCGACGAAGCCCCCGGGCGGCACCATCGTCGTGAGCGACAAAACGAACTGCGGCGCCGGCCTGCGCCTTCCCACCGACGCAGCCGCGGCGCGCGCCTAACTCAGAGCCTTGCGCAGCCGGTTCTCGTCAACCCACCAGTAGTCGTGCTGCTCACCATCAACGAAGATCACCGGTATCTGGTCGCTGTACCGCCCTTCGAGTTCGGCGTCACCGACAATGCTGCGCTCTTCCCATCCAACGCCCAAGTCCGCGCACACTCGCTCGATGATGATGCGAGCATCGTCACACAGGTGACACCCCGGCCGGCCCAGCATCAGGACCCGGGGACTCTCGTTGCCAACCATTGGACTCACACTACTCTTGATACCCATGCGCCTTCGCCGGGATCAGTACCGAAGTGTCGGCCGTGCGGCGGCCGAGACCGCGGAGGCGATAGCCGGCATCGAGCTACCGTCCGACTCCCGCGCGGCGGCGTTCTTCGACCTGGACAACACCCTGCTCCACGGTGCGTCGCTCTTCTATCTGGCGCGTGGCTTGCATGAGCGCGACTTCTTCCGGACGAGCGACATTCTCCGCTTCGGGTACCAGCAAATCCGTTTCGCCGCCGGCGCCGAACATGCCGTGCATATGAGCGAAGCCCGGAACACCGCGTTGTCGTTCATCGCCGGGAGGTCGGTCGCCGAGCTCTCCCGGATCGGCGAGGAGATCTTCGAGGAGCGCATGGCCAGCAAGATCTGGCCAGGCACCCAGGCGATCGCGCACCTGCACATGGACCAGGGCCAACGCGTGTGGCTGGTGACCGCGGCGCCCGCCGAGATCGCTGCGATCATCGCCAAGCGCCTGGGCCTGACCGGCGCGTTAGGCACCGTGGCCGAGCACACCAACGGCGAGTACACCGGCCGGCTCGTCGGCGACCTGCTACATGGCGACGCCAAAGCGGCCGCGGTAGAGGCGCTGGCCGCGCGCGAGGGTCTCGACCTGAGCCTCTGCTCCGCATACAGCGACTCGGCGAATGACATCCCCATGCTGTCGCTCGTGGGCCACCCGTGTGCGGTCAACCCGGATCGCAAACTGCGTAAACATGCCAAGCAGCACGGCTGGCGAATCCGCGATTACCGGGGCCGCCGGCGTAACACCACCCTCGGCGTGGCAGCGGGCAGTGGAGCGGTGGCCGGCACGGCGGCCGGCATACTGATCGCCCGCCACCGCCGCTGACCGCTCTCCCTAAATGATCATGTTTGGTGGGTTCTCTCGTGCCTCACCATGCCTGCAGGCATGGTGAGGCACGAGGAGACCTACCGAACGTGTTCGTACGGGGCTCTGATGAGCGCGTGGGTGGGTGGGTTCGTGAATGGATTATTGGACTGGTTCATGCGGGGCTGACGCGTCGGGCACAGGGGTTGGCAGTTTCTGGCACGACGATCTTCACGCCCCGCCCCCCCATACTGCCCCCTGGGTGGGCACCCGTCGTGGTTCACACGACGATCTTCACGACCACTGCCCCACACCTGGCGGCATGGCCGTGGTGTTGGTGCCACCGGTTGTGAAGATCACCGGGTGACGCCACGCGGGCGCATCGGCGTTCGCGCGCGGGTCGTGAAGATCGTCGTGTGAACATGGACCGCCCGCCGGGCCAGTACGGGCGTCGTGAAGATCGTCGTGCCAAGAAACGCCGCTGGAGGCCGTCAGGAGTCACACGAGCGGGCACACACCGGTCGTGAAGATCGTCGTGTGAACCACGACGGGCCGCCACCAGCTTCGGGCAGCCGAGCACGTCCGGCACTCACACCACCCCACGCCCAACAGGGGCCAGGACGCGGACACGTCACTGCACCCCACCGACCCACGGACACACAACGCGGCAATGCGCGACCACCCACGGAACAGTCAGAAACGCCCCATTTAGGAGGGCTTAAGAGAAGGCGCCGCCACGCTGTTCGAGTAGCGAGTCCAGGGTCCGCTGGATCACGTCACGCACATGGTCGGTGAGCTCGAAGACCACCATCGGGTCCTCCGCGGCCCCGTCGCCGTAGCTGTCGGTGGTGATCGGCTCACCGAACTCGATCATCCACTTGGACGGCAGGGGCACCATGCCCAGTGGCCCCAGCCACGGGAAGGTCGGAGTGATCGGCACATACGGCAGCCGCAACAAGCGGGCAAGGAAATCCGCGTTCGCGATCATCGGGTAGATCTCCTCGGCTCCGACGATGGAGCACGGGATGATCGGCACGCCGGCTCTCAGCGCCGCGGCCACGAAACCACCGCGCCCGAACCTCTGCAGCTTGTAGCGCTCCGAGAACGGCTTACCAACACCTTTGAAGCCTTCCGGCCATACACCCACGAGTTCACCGGACGCCAGCAACGCGCCGATGTCGTCGTTGCACGCCAAGGTTGATCCACTCTTGCGCGCAAGGTCGGAGACGACGGGCAGCTGAAAGACGAGGGTGGCGGCCAAGGTCCGCAGATGGCGCCGCGCCGGATGTTCGTCGTGGACCGCCAACTGGGTCATGAGGGAGTCGACCGGGATGGTGCCGGAGTGATTCGCGACGATCAGGGCCGCGCCGTCGGCCGGCAGGTTGTCGATGCCGCGGACCTCCGTGCGGAACCAGTTGCGATACAGCGGCCGAAGTAGCGGCAACAGCACCGATTCGGTGAGTTCTTCGTCGAACCCGAAGGCGTCGACGGTGAAATCTCCCGTCAGCCGCCTCTTGGCGAATGAAAGCAGGCGCTCGAGCCGTTCAGCAGCCATATCACCGATGGTTTCGCTCATGCGCTCACCTCGTCCCGTCCCGGCCGATCAAGGACTGCAGCACCTGCTCGACTCCGGCGACGCGATCCCGGTCGAGGATGCCGCCGCGCGCACGGGCGTCGACGAAGGAATCGAACGTCTCGACAGTGCTGTGCCGAGGCGTGAATCCGAGAACGTCGCGCATCCGAGTGGTGTCCACGCCGCGGCCGAACGTCAGGAACCGAGTTTGCACGGAATCCATATCCGCGATGCCGGAGCTACGCATCAAGCCGCGGACGAACGGGGTGCCCAGAGTCGGCAACGGCACCGGCACTCGCCCCGCCCGCCGTAACGCCTGACTCAACACCATGAAGCCGTCGCCTGCGACGTTGAAGATCCCCGGATGCTCCTCGACCGTGGCCAGCCTCAGCACGTCCAGGCAGTCTTCTTCGTGAACGAGCTGGAAACGAGGGTCCCGGCCGAATACCACGGGCACAACGGGCAACACGAAGTACTCAGACAGCGCCGAGCGGATCCCGGGGCCGAGCACGTTCGCCAATCGCAAGATGGTGACGCTGACGTCTGGGCGGCGCCGGGAGAAGCCCCGCACGTACCCCTCGACTTCACTTGCGTCCTTCTCGTAACCGCGCCGTGTGTTGGCACCCTGGGCCATGTCTTCGGCGAACAGAGCGGGCGCAGCGGGATGCGCTCCATAGACGGCGGTAGACGACTTGACGACCAGCTTTCGCACGGTGTCCGAGCGTTGACATGCAGCCAGCAGCTGCATGGTGCCGATGACGTTGATCTCCTTCTGCGGAGCTCGGCCGCCGGCATCGGAGCGAGTGGCGAGGATGTTCATGTGGACGACGACGTCGGGACCGCACCGGGCGATGACCCGATTGATGGCCGACGTGGTGATATCCGCCTCGACGAACTCCGCGGCGCCGATGTCTTCCTTGGGAGGCATGACATCGACGCCGATCACCCGGATACCGGGTTCCTTGGACAGCAGATGTGCCAGCTGGGCACCCAAGTACCGGGCGACCCCGACGACCATCACGATCCCGGACACCGCTGGCCCTACCTTCCCCTGCGATTGCGGTCAGCGTATAGCGCGCATGTCATGCCGCGACACTGCTCCCAGGCTCCGCCGTTGGTCGTCCGTGCAACCTTCGATGTGCTGCGCTACTTGCCTTGGCGACGACGCTGCACTCGAGTTCGGCGCAGCAGCTTCCGATGCTTCTTCTTCGCCATGCGCTTACGGCGTTTCTTGACCACAGAGCCCACAGGGCACCCTCACTAGATTCGGACTGACACGACTGGTTTGCCCGCCGACACTACCCGATCACGGGCATCCTGCACCGAGTCAGCGTGCGATCACCACACAGGGTACCCGCATGCCATCCAAACCGTGTCACGCGAGGGGTCGTCAGGAAGGTGGTCAGCCCGCCTCCATGCCCTGAACGTAGGACTTGTCCAAGTACTCATGTACGGCGCTCTCGGGTATCCGGAATGACCTGCCTACCTGCACGGCCGGCAGCGTGCCAGCATGCACGAGCCGATAGACCGTCATCTTGGACACCCGCATGGCGGTCGCGACCTCGGCAACCGTCAGGAACCGCACCTCGCCCAGGGGCTGTCCTTGGGGCGCTTCCGGTCCGCTCGTCGTCATCGCTCCTCCACCACAGTGCCGGCGGCGCGTCTCTCGCGCATCGTCCTCGGCAGCGTGTTACCTGATCGTAGTGGCTGATGTGACGGATGGGAAAGGGGAGTAGCCAAACTGATCTTTTTCTTATTACAAGCGATACAAAACCCTAGGCGCTCCGCCACGGACGCCGGCCGCGGGCTCACATCATCGGATCCAGGCCGTGCAGGGGGAACACTGCCGATCTAGTGGCAAGTATTGCCTGGTCAAGCCAGTCCGCGGGATCGTAGCCATCCTCCCAGTCACTGAAGTCACCGCGTGCACCGTCGGTCATCCGGCGAGGAGCGACACCATAATCGCTGGTACGTACGAACTCCCGCCAACTCTCGGGGACCAGGGCTTCCGGTTCGATCGGCGCGCCCGCCGCGATGGCGAGCAGATGTGTCCAAGCCCTGGGCACGACGTCGACCAGGGCGTACCCGCCGCCGCCGGTGGCCAGCCACCGCTTTCCACACAGCTCGTGCGCCAGTGCTCGCAACGCCAGGTACGACGCCCGCTGCCCGTCGACAGTCAGCGTCAGATGCGCGAGTGGATCCTCAGCGTGGCTGTCGCAGCCGTGTTGAGACACCAGGACCTGCGGCTTCCATGTGCGCAGGATCGGCGGGACGACGGCATGGAACGCGCGCAGCCACCCGGTGTCGCCCGTGCCGGGAGGCAGTGCCACGTTGACGGCCGTGCCCTGGGCGTCAGGCCCACCGACCTCGTCAGGAAAGCCGGTTCCAGGAAAGAGCGTCCGCGGCGTTTCGTGCAGGCTGATCGTCAGCACCCGGGGATCGTTGTAGAAAATCGCCTGGACACCGTCGCCATGATGCACGTCGACGTCGACATAGGCCACTCGTTCCGCGCCGGCGTCGAGCATCGCCTGAATGCCTACCGCGACGTCGTTGTAGACACAGAAACCGGAGGCCGCATCCGCCATCGCGTGGTGCAGGCCGCCGGTGAAGTTCACCCCGTGGGTGACGCTACGGCCCCAGACCGCGCGCGCCGCGGCCACGGTTCCACCGACGATCAAAGCGCTCACCTCGTGCATACCTGCGAAGCACGGGACGTCGTCGGTACCGAGACCGTGCGCGACATCAGCCTGCATCGGGTCGGCCCCGGCCGACCGCACCGCGTCGATGAACTCCGGAGTGTGCACAGTCGCCAGCAGCTCGTCGTCGGCCATCTCGGGGGCGATGACCTCGACACCACGTCGATCGAGGACGCCCATGTCTCGGGCGAGCCGGAACGTCAAGGCCAGCCGCAGTGGATTCATCGGATGGCCGGGCCCGAAGTCATATCGGGTCAGCGCGTCGTCCCATGCCACATGCAGGGTGGTGCCGGCGTCATCCATAGACCACGACCCTAATGCCCTTCACTGGGCACTCAGCGCCCCAGTGCCGGGGACCTTCAGACCTGGCCGGAGGACAATGCCCTCGAGCGATCGCGGGCCGCCTCGATGGCACCGAGGAAATCAGCGCGGACGCGGCCCTCCTCCAACAACCTGAGCGCCGCCGCCGTGGTGCCGCCGGGCGAGGTGACACCCTCTCGCAACACGGTTGGATGTTCGCCGGTCTCGCGCAGCAGCTTGGCCGACCCGACCAGCGTCTGCACGACCAGCTCAGTGGCGGTGACCCGGGGCAACCCCATGTGTACCCCAGCCTCGATCATCGCTTCAACCACATAGAACACGTAGGCGGGCCCGGAGCCGGAAATGGCTGTGACGACGTCGAGCTGCTTCTCCGGGACACGGATGACCTTGCCGGTGGGCTTGAGCAGTGCCTCCGCCTCACGCAAGTGGGCGTCGTCGCAATGCGACCCCGGAGAGATCGCCGCCATTCCCTCGTCCACCAACGCTGGCGTGTTCGGCATGACGCGGACGACGGCGGTACCGGCCGGCAGCCGCGACTCGATGAACGCGGTGGTGATGCCCGCCGCCAGGCTCACGATCAGCTGCCCCGGCCGCACAGAGGTAGCGACCTCGTCCAGCAAGCTACCCATGTCTTGCGGTTTGACGACGATCACGACCGTTTCAGCACGCTTGACGGCCGCCGGATTGTCTACTGCTTCGACCCCGTACCGGTCGGTCAGTTCCCTGACCCGCTCCGGCCTGCGTTCGGTGACCAGCAGCTCATCAACCCGTTTGCCGGCTCGGACCAAGCCGGAGAGAAGGGCTTCACCCATCACCCCGGCCCCGAGGATCGCGACTGTCATCGTTTACTCGCCACCGATCGCAGGAATAGGAACATGTTCGCCGGCCGTTCGGCCAGACGCCGGACCAGGTACCCGTACCAGTCTTCACCGTAAGGCACATACACCCGCATACGCTCGCCTGCGCGCACCAACCGCCTCTGCTCTTCGGGCCGGACACCGTAGAGCATCTGATACTCGTAGCTACGCTGTTCCCTTCTGAACTTCGCCGCCAGCGATCCGGTGATCTCGACCAGCCGCGGATCGTGGGTAGCCAGCATCGGATACCCGGGGCCACCGAGCAGGATCTTCGCGCACCGCACATATGCGCGGTCGACGTCGTGCGGATCGAGGTAGGCGACGCTGGCGGGCTCGTTGTACGCGCCTTTGCACAACCGGACCCGGGAGCCCTCATAGGCGAGATCCCGGCAGTCTGCTTCCGTGCGCCGCAGATATGCCTGCAGCACCGCGCCGGTCTCAGGAAAATCTAAGCGAAGTTGCTGGAGGATGCCCAACGTGGAATCGGTTGTGGTGTGGTCTTCCATGTCGAGGGTGACGGTGGTGCCCGCATTACGCGCCGCCTGGCACACCCGCCGCGCGTTGTCGAGCGCGATCTTGGCACCGTCGCCGGGCAATGCCTGCCCCACCGCGGAGAGCTTGATCGAAACTTCTACGTCCGAGGCCAGGCCGGCTTGATTCACCGCGTTGAGCAGCGAGATGTAGGCGTCGGCCACCTGTTTGGCCTGGTCCCGGTCATGGGTGTCCTCGCCGAGCAGGTCGATGGTGACGGTCAGATCGTCGGCGACGAGTTCGTCCGCCGCTCGGATCGCGTCACCCTCCTTGGTACCGGCGACATAGCGCGAGACGAGACGCCGCGTGACCGGCACCTGCTCAACCGCGCCTCTGAGGCGCGAACTCCGGGCTGCCTTCAACAACAGCGACCGAAACAAGGATCCTGGCAACGCCGCCGCCCCTTCCGTTCGTTCGAAGCCCCCGCTGGGGACGAGGACAGGCTACGGCACAACGTCTGTGTGCCGCCCGCCGACGGGTGGACCACCGGTGGCGAGCTAGTGCCCGACGCCGTCCAAGCCGAGTGCGCCGCGGGCCGCTTCGAGGACAAGGGGCCGGAGTTCGTCACTCGGCACCTCCGACATGGTGAGGATCGCCATCACAGCGCCCAGCGCCGCCAGGGTGCGAACCTGCTCCGGCAACGACAGATCCCCTTGCGACAACAGAGTCATCAACTGGCGGTCGTGGCGCTGCAGCCGTGGAACCATCCGGGAATTGCTCGCACCGACGATGTCGCTGACGATATAGCCGGTGAGCTCGCGATATTTGAGAACGAGGTCCAGATAGCGCTCGATGAGGCCCAGACGCCCCTCGACGCTGTCGAGCACGATCCGGGAAGCGTCGGCCAGAATCTTCTCTTCTTCGTCGGCGATCGGCCGCAGCAAATCATCGAGGATGTCGACCTTACTGCGGTAGTGGTAGTAGACGGCAGCCTTCGTGATCCCGAGGACTTCGGCGATCTCGCGCAGAGAAGTCTTCTCGTAACCATTGCGGCTGAAGAGGTCCAGCGCCACCTCACGGATACGGCTAGCGGTATCCGGGGCAACATCTTTCGCCTCATCGCCCATCTGCACCCTCACTTTGTGGCCTGTGGTCGGAATCACGAAACAATCCCGAGATCTAGGCGGAAATGAACCGGCGAACAGTACTAGTATCAACCTTACTTGCCGGCTGGCAAGTACGCGAACCAAAGTGGGAGGTCCGGATGTCATGGGAGCCCGGGTACTCGATCATGTAAGCCGGGCAGCTCGGAGTCCACGAGCACAGCGCGGAGTCCGTGAAGTTGTGCTGATTCTCACTGCTGCCTTGCTTTATTCACTGGTCAGAGGGCTTACGGACGACCGCGTCGACGTCGCCTTCGAGAACGCTGAACGCGTTATGTCCTTCCAGGACTCGCTCGGATTCTTCATCGAACCCGACCTTCAGGACCGGATCGTCGGCAACGACGCCGCCATCAACGTGATCAATGCCATCTACATCGGTGGCTACTGGCCGGTGCTCGTCGGCACGTTGCTATGGCTGCTGATCCGCCACCCGGCCCGTTATCCCCTGTTCCGCAACGCGCTGCTGGCCTCCGGCGCCATCACCCTGGTGATCTTCGCGTTGTTCCCGCTGGCTCCGCCGAGGTTCCTTCCCGAGCATGGTTTCACCGACACCGTGTCGCAGAACTCCGAAGCGTACCGGGACTTCAACGCTTCCCCCTTGGTGAACGAGTACGCCGCGATGCCGAGCCTGCACTTCGGCTGGATCCTGCTGCTCGCGATCGCGTGGATCATCGTCGGGCGCAACACGCTGGCCCGGATAGCCGGTGTGCTCATGCCCACGTTCATGTTCATAGCGATCGTCCTGACCGGAAACCACTACATCCTCGACGGAATCGTGGGCGGGGCCGTTGTGCTGGCCGGCCTCGCGATCGCTGCCGCGATCGAGCACCGAAAAGAAGGCCGGGAGCCGACCGACCACAGCGACGTTCCTCGCGACCGCATACGGGATCACAATGGCGACGGTTCCAACGACCACGAGCCTGCCCCGATCGACCAGGGCGCCGCCGGCCCCCAAGCGGACCGACGTGAGAAGGTCACACTCAAGCCCTGACCGAACGGCGTACGGCCGCGGAGCGGGGCCGCGCCGCGGCCAGGATGTCGGCACGGCCATTGGTCCCGCCGGGCCGACGACCGCGCTTGCGGTCACCACCGGTCACGGCTGAATCCTGCGGGCCACCTGCTCCGCCGTACCGTCGGCGCCGACGGCGAACGCCGTCTCGACCGCGGCAGCAAGATTCAATCGGGTGAAGGCCAGCGCCTCGTCGAGATCAGCCTCGCGCTCGGCCACGCTACGCGCCCGCCGGGTAGTGATCTCCAGGATCACCGCTCCGGACCATTCCTTCAGCGCGAGCCATTCGAGCAGCGCGGCACATGGCTGGCTGCCGCGGCCGGGCACCAGGTGCTCGTCTCGTGCCGAGGAGGTTCCGTCGGTCATGTGGACGTGCACCAGCCGGTCGCCCATCTCCTTGGCCATCGCCAGCGAATCACCCCCGGCCACCGCGGCATGGGAGAGGTCGAGGGTGATGTGCTCGTACGGGCCCTGGGTGGGGTCCCAATGCGGCGTGTACGCGGCCATTTCCCGACCAGCGGCGCGCCACGGGTACATGTTCTCGACGGCGATGACGACCCCACTCTCGGCCTCCAGCTCGGCGATGCGCTCGGCGAAGCCGCGGGCATACTCACGCTGCCACCTAAACGGCGGATGAACGACGACGGTCGAGGCCTCCAGCTCCTGAGCCGCCTCGACGGACCGGGTCAAACGGATCCACGGGTCCGGGGACCAGACACGCTGGGTGATCAGGAGGCACGGAGCATGCACGGACAGCACCGGCATGCTGAATTGCTTAGACAGCCGGGCGATCTCGCCGATGTCCTGGCTGACGGGATCGGTCCAGACCATGAGCTCCACACCGTCGTATCCGAGCGACGCCGCCATCTGGAACGCCGCAGCGGTACCTTGCGGGTATACCGACGTCGTCGAGAGCCCGATCGGCGCATCGGGCACTCGCAACATCCCTTGTGCGCTCTGCCGCAGCTCTGACACATCCTCAAGCGTAGGAGGTTCGTGGGCGAAGACCGACGTTCGGCTCACAAACGCGGCTCGGTCCGGGTCATACGACACTGGGCGCAGCGACAACTGCCGTCGTCAGCTCAGCAAATCAGCCTCGAACTCCCAGTGCCAAGGCTCGGGCCTCGAGCCACCCTGCTGCGCCCACGGCGGGTTGACCCATCCGAATTCTTCGCCATGATCGCTCAGCCAAGCATAGAACGAACTGTCGTAGGAATCGGCTCCACACTCGAAATCGATCGCCAGACCCCAGCCGTGTTCGCTTGTCCCCGGCCGCGCCGCGAGGTTCGGCTTCTCTTGGAAGAGGTTCGCCTGCGCCTCATAGCTGCGGTAGGTGTTGCCCACGCAGCTCAGAAGCGATTCGCCGCGACTGGACTCGTATGCCTCGGCCAGTGCGAGAAAAGCGGCAGCGGCATCGGGCCGCAGCAGATGGCCGTCGCCGACGTCGCACAAATGCGCGTCACCGAGCTCACCGTTGCCGACGCTACCCTTCGCCGGCACCTCGGCGTCGCAGCCGGCAACCGGAGCAAACCCGCCGGGCAGGCTGCTCCGCGACGCTGCCCGCTGGCTTTCGGCAGTGGACTCGTCTTCCGCGGGCTCGCCCGCATCGTCGTCAGTGGCTTCCTCCGGGGTCTCGTCGGCCGAACCGGACTCGGGAACAGACGGCTCGAGAGTAGGGGTCGCCTGCGCGGGCTCCTCCTCCGGCATTGAACGTGGTTCCGGGGATCGATCCGCAGCGCGCGAAGCATCGTCGACCGCTTCCCGGCGAAGGTCCTCGATATCAGCTAGACCGGGTTCACCGACCGCACTGAGCGAAGACACGTCCGTCGCACCGCTGCCGGGCAGAGCAATCACGGCAGCGGCCAGCAACGACATCACCAGCACGGTCGGAAGCGTTCGGCCTTGACGTTTGCAGTGCCGGCTACCTCGGTCGACAGCATGGCTCACACGTCGCAAAAGATGGCCCCCGAAAGATCACGAAACGATAACAACCCGGGGAACCCTACCCGATTGTCCGAGTTGTTTCGAATCTCGCGTTCTCGATCGAGAGTTTCTACTCCGCGGCGACGTCCGTGCGTGGATCGAGACCGAGTGCGTCCATCAGGACAAAGAAGACCTCGGTGTTGTCCAGGTAGGCATTGACCCGCGCCGCGCCAGGACCGGAGGCCACGATAGAAACGTCGTCAACGGTATGAACACAGTTGGTCTGGTTGAACGGCAGGTTTCCGATCTGCAGTTCTGCGTCCGGATCGCGATCAGGATTGTCGACGGCGCGACCGTCGTCATCCAGCAATGCGGGCTGGCTGAATACGGAATTGTGCTGGAAATCGTCGGTATGATCAGGGTGGCTGGACCAGCCGAAGAACAGCTGCACATCCGGATCCGGGTCGTCCGGGAAGCCGTCTCCGTCGTCGTCGACGTAGGTGGGGTAGGTCGCGCCGCCGTACACGCCGTTGGCTGCGCGGCCCTCGTCGCTGCCGCGTCGGTCGTGGGTGCCGACGATGCTCATCGAGTGGTTGTGGTCGGCGGTCACCACGATGAGGGTGTCGTCACGGTCCTGCGCCCATTGCTTCGCGACACCGATGGCCTGATCGAATTCAATCGTGTCGTAGACAACACGAGGGCCGTCCATCGGATGCTCCATCTTGTCGATGGAAGCGCCTTCGACCATGAGGAAGAAGCCGTTCTCGTTCCGCTCCAGTATCCGCAGTGCCGCCGTCGTCATCTCCATCAGATTCGGCTGGTCGTTCCACTCCCCGAGCACATCGTCCTGCTTGTCGTGCTGCCGGTCGAGATAGACGTTCAGATTGCCCGTGTGGAACAGGCCCAACAGACGCTCAGGGATCTCACCAGCCATCACCGCGTTCAACTGCTCCCTCGTCTGCGCGTAGGCGAAGCCCAGGTCGGCGAACTCCTTGACCAGGTCGCGATCATCTTCACGGCGCGACTCCTCCTCCGATTGGGGCAGAAGTGACGCCAGGCCGCCACCCATCAGCACGTCCGGTGTCTGCTCGGGCTCCAGAGCCTGATCCATGATCTCGATGTACTCCCGGCGTTGCCGGGTATGTGCCCACACGGCGGCGGGCGTCGCGTCCTGGATCTCTGCCGTTGTCACCACGCCGATCGACATACCGCGAGCGCGTTTCAGCACCTCGGCCATGGTCTCGACCCTGGGATGATCGTTGGGGTCGGGGTTGTTGCCCTCGTAGACGCCCATGGCGTTGACCGATGATTTGTGCCCCGTCATGTAGGCCGCCATCGTGTGCGCGGAATCCGGCGACAACGCGTCCACACCGGATGTTCCGACGATGCCACGGAACTCCATCTGGTCCATCTCCAGCAGTCCGTGGTACTTGCCCTCCGTGATGCCCTTGGAGAGCACACGAGCCGCGGTAATCGCGGCCGCCCCCATGCCGTCTCCCAGGAAGAAGATCACGTTCTTAGCCCGCTGGCCGCCAGCATCGGCGGTGACAACCTCGTGGTGTACCTCGGCCTCGACCCGGCCGCTGCCGCGCGCTCGTACGATCGCCTTGATGGTGAAATGGCCGGGATTCGCGTACGCAAGCTCGGTGTAGGTCACCTCCAGGCTGTCCTCGACCGAACTCGTCCGCTCCGGATCGCCGATGAGTAGCGGTTCCGGCCCGTCTTCGCCGTGAACCTGAATGTCGATGCGAGTGGTTTCGGGGTCCACGCCGGTGGCTTCGACACGCAGGTCGAACCGGGCCCCGGCGAGAAACTTCGCGCGGTCGATCGGCAGGATCCGCACCTGTGGCCGATCCGGACGGCCGCTTGGTTGGTCTGGACGTGCCGTGAACGCATGAGGATCGACTTCGGTCAGGTTCTCCGGCGTTGCCGGCTGCTCCGGCTCATCACTCGCGGAGGCAGGCCGAACCCCTAGCCCGACGATCGCCGCCGCCGCCACACCCCCTCCGCTGGCCTGCAGCAGCGCCCGCCGCGAGAAGCCGTCTCGTGTGCCCTGGCCCGACCTGGTACGTCCCATGCCTACCACCTCTCGCCGGGCACCGAGGTCTACCGGCGCCCTCACCGTCACTCGTGCGTGCTCCCGGACGTCGCTGGACAGCGAACTGGTACCGCGAGTGAACACCAGTTGTCCAGAAGGTGAACACAAAGTAATCGATGAAGGCGACGATGTGTCAACCCTTAGGTCATGGGCGAGTTAGGCGCCAACGCTCCCGCATGGACTCATGCTGATGCCGGCTCAGTGACCAGCGCCGGCACAAAAGGGGTGGTTACTCCGTCGCCTGACCGGCGTCGAACTCCACACCATCTAGCTGGTCGAGCCGGCGCAGAATAAGACCTTCCCGCAACGCCCACGGACAGATCTCCACCGAAGGGACGCCGAACAGATCTATCGCGGCATCCGCCACAATCGCACCGGCAAGCAGTTGCTCAGCACGACTCTTCGCCACGCCGGGCAGCTTTGCCCGCTCCGCTGCCGACATCGCGGCGAGTTGCTCCAGCAACTCCTGGATGTCGCCACCCTTCAGTGTCCGGCGCACGTAGGGACCCTCGGCCGACGGCGCGGCCCCCGCAACCCGCGCAAGCGAACGGAACGTCTTGCTCGAGGCCACCGCCTGATCGGGCACGCCGAAACGGCTCACCTTGCCCACGACCTCAGCGATCTCGGCCCGAACGTGCCGGCGCAACGCCCGGATTTCGTCCTCGGACGGCGGATCCGAGGAGAACCAATCCCGGGTGAGCCGGGCCGCACCCAACGGCAACGAGATCGCGACATCCGGGTCCTCGTCGATTCCGGCCGAGATCTCCAGTGAGCCCCCGCCGATGTCGAAGCACAGCAGCCGCCCGCTCGACCACCCGTACCAACGCCGTACGGCCAGGAACGTCAGCCGAGCCTCGTCCTCGCCGGAGAGCACCCGGAGATCTATTCCAGCTTCTCGCCGGACGCGCTCGAGCACCGCTGCGCCATTACGGGAGTCGCGCAGGGCCGACGTGGCGAACGCCAGCATTGACGTCGCCCCCTTGTCCTCGGCGATCTGGACGGCTTTGACACAGCATTCGACCAGCTGATCGGCGCCGCGCCCCTTCACCTTGCCATTGCCGTCGAGCATCTCGGCGAGGCGCAGCTCGGTCTTCTCCTTGTACGCAGGAAGCGGCTTCGCACCGGGGTGCGCGTCCACGAGAAGCAGGTGAACGGTGTTCGATCCCACGTCCAGGACTCCGATGCGCATAGCCCCAGGCTACCGGCATCCGACCTCGACCGATGCACGAAGCTCATCCGACCTACGCACACCGCCTAGATGATCATGTTTGGTGGGCTTTCTCGTGCGTCACCATGCCTACAGTCCTGTCGGAGCACGAGGAAACCCACCAAACATGATCATCTAGGTGGCGCGAGAGCGCCTCACCTGGCAGTGCCATGCGGCGGCGTCTACGCTCGGGGCGTGGGCACAACGCGGGACCAACTGCCGGTCGATGTGGCGCGATCCTGGGTCGAATTCCCCGATCCAGACAATCCGAATCAAATCCTGCGCTGCGACCTGACCTGGCTGACCTCCCGCTGGACGTGCATCTTCGGACAAGGTTGCCCCGGCATCTATGCGTCTCGCCCCGACGACGGCTGCTGCACTCACGGCGCGCATTTCTCCGACGAGGACGACGAGAAACGCGTGAGCGAGTTCGCCGCCCACCTCAGCCCAGAGGTCTGGCAGATGCACGCCGAAGGCACCCAAGGCGGCGTTGTCGAGACCGACGAAGAAGGCGAGCGAAAGACGCGGGTCGTGGACGGAGCCTGTGTGTTCCACAACCGGCCAGGCTTTTCCGGCGGCGCGGGCTGCGCGTTGCACTCGTACGCACTGCGCGAAGGTCTCCACCCGCTTCAGACGAAACCGGACGTGTGCTGGCAGCTCCCGATTCGCCGGGCGTACCGCGACGTGACTCGCGCAGACGGCAGCACCTACCTCGAGCTCACCATCACCGAGTACCGAGCCCGCGACTGGGGCGCCGGCGGCCACGACATGGACTGGTACTGCACCAACACCCCCGAGGCACATGTCGGCCCCGAACCCGTTTACCGGTCGAACCAGGCCGAGCTACGTGAACTCGTCGGCGATGCCGCCTACGAGGAACTAGTTCGCCACTGCGAGGCATTCATCGCGGCCCGGCTTCCACTGGTGACCCACCCTGCCACCGCGGCAGCGCCCACCAACCGGCGCTAGCACTCACCCGGGCTGCTCCCCCATAACGACGAATAGGCACCTATCGTGTGGGGGGTGCCACGTGACGTGATCCCGAGTCCCAACATCTGGAAGTACCCGGATATCTACGAGATCGAGAATCGCGGAGTGGACCCCGATGGCCTGATCGAAGAGACGATGCGCGGCATCCACGACTGGTCGGGCCAAACCGTCCTTGACATCGGCTGCGGCACCGGTTTCCACCTGCCGCGATTCGCGGCGGACGCGGCCCGGGTGATCGGCGTCGAACCCCATCCGCCGTTGCTGCGCCAAGCACGTCAGCGTGTCTCGGAACTCGCCGGACCGATCGAGGTGCTGCGTGGAACGGCCCAGGCTCTGCCGCTCCCGCCGTCGTCGGTCGATGTTGTACACGCACGCTGGGCCTACTTCTTCGGGCCGGGATGTGAGTCGGGCCTGACCGAGCTGGCACGAGTGCTGCGTCGCGGCGGCACCGCATTCGTCATCGACAACGACGCCACCAGGTCCACGTTCGGCTCCTGGTTCCGGCGGGCGTTGCCGGCCTACGACCCGGCCGCGGTAGAGCGGTTCTGGGCCCGGCAAGGCTGGCACCACGTGCCGCTCGACATCCGCTGGGAACATCCGGACCGCGAATCGTTCGAGTCCGTGGTGCGCATCGAGTTCGCGCCGGAGGTCGCCGAAGCCGCTCTGGCCGAGCACCCTGGTAACAGCGTGGACTACGCGGTCAATCTGCTCTGGCGCACGTACTGACCCCGACGACGCCCGCAGCCGGTCCCCGCGCGGCCCGGACAGCGGCGATCGGGATCACACGACGGTTGTCAGTCCCGGCCTCTACGGTGTGACCATGGCAAAAGCAACACAGACCTTCCGGTGTGCCGAGTGCGGCTGGACCACCTCCAAGTGGGTCGGCCGGTGCGGCGAGTGCCAGGCGTGGGGCACGGTCGACGAAGCGGCCGCGCCGCGGGCCGGCGCCACCCAGGCCGGACCGGTCAGCCGGGTCGCGCAGCCGATCGGAGCGGTTGGCCTCGAGGTCGCTCGCACCCGGCCCACCGGCGTCGAGGAATTCGACCGAGCACTCGGCGGTGGCCTGGTCCAAGGCGCCGTCATCCTGCTGGCGGGTGAACCGGGGGTCGGCAAGTCGACCCTCCTGCTCGACGTCACGGCCAAGTGGGCGAAGGATGCCGGCCGCACGTTGTACGTGACAGGCGAGGAGTCGACCGCCCAGGTTCGGCTGCGTGCCGAGCGCACCGGTGCACTCGCTGATGATCTCTTCCTGACCGCCGAGACGGACCTCTCCGCGGTTCTCACCCACATCGACGAGGTCAAACCCTCACTGGTGGTACTCGATTCGGTGCAGACGGTGTCCAGCCCGTCGCTAGAAAGCCCGGTGGGTGGGGTCAACCAGGTCCGCGAGGTCGCCAGCAGCCTGATCCGGGTGGCCAAAGAGCGTGGCATCGCCACTGTGCTGGTCGGGCATGTCACCAAGGACGGTTCCATCGCCGGTCCCCGCGTCCTGGAACATCTCGTGGACGTCGTCCTCCAGTTCGAGGGAGACCGGAACTCCCGGTTGCGCACGGTCCGCACGGTCAAGAATCGCTACGGCCCGGCCGACGAAGTCGGGTGCTTCGATCTGACCGACGCCGGAATCACGTCGCTTCCGGATCCCACGGGGCTCTTCCTCTCGCGGCACGCCGCCCCGGTCCCAGGGACGTGCATCACGGTTACCGTCGAGGGGCGACGTCCACTTCTGGGCGAGGTCCAGGCGCTGGTGGCCCCGTCGGCACTGAACACCCCACGCAGAGCGAACAGCGGCCTGGATTCGGCTCGGGTCGCCATGGTGCTCGCTGTGCTCGAGCGACGCGGCCGGGTGCAGCTGAGCACGCGGGACGTCTACACCTCCACGGTCGGCGGCGCTCGGCTGTCGGAGCCGGCCACCGATCTCGCGGTGCTGATCTCAGTGGCGAGCGCTGCCGCGCAAGAGCCCACCCCGATGGGCATGATCGCACTGGGCGAGGTCGGCCTGGCCGGTGAGATCCGAGGCGTCACCGGCTTGCAGCGACGTCTCGCGGAGGCAGAACGGATGGGATTCACGACGGCCCTCGTCCCGCCTGATCCCGGTCCGGTCCCGCCCGGAATCCGCGTCGTCGAAGTCGACCATGTCGGTTCAGCACTTGCCATCGTGGCCGATCCCGCGTCGGCGTTTCCGTTGACGTGAGCCAAGCGGGCGAGACCCCCTCCGCCGCACCGCGGCTCACGCCGACCGTCTTACCGCCCCGGCCACCGGGCCGCATGTCATGAGGCGGACATTAGGGTGGCGGCGTGAGCAACCTGCCCCGTGAAGCCGTCGCCGATGCCGTCACATACTTCGAGTCCTGGCTGGAGTTCCGCCAGCGTTATTCCCGGATTCCCGGTGTGCAGGCCGCCGTCTGGTTCGATGACGATCTACTGCTCTCCCGCGCTTACGGGTACGCCGACACCGAAGCCGGCATATCCCTGACTCCGCGGCACCTGTTCCGGATCGCGTCGCACTCGAAGACATTCACCGCCACCGCTGTCCTTCAGTTGACGGAGAAGGGCGTACTGCGCCTCGACGACACCCTCGAACAGTGGCTGCCGTGGCTGACGGGCCAGCCACTGAGCGGCATAACCGTCCGGGAACTGCTCGGCCACAGCGCGGGAGTGATACGCGACGGCCACGACAGCGACTTCTGGCAACTCGCCGACGAGTTCCCTGACGAGGCGGCATTGCGAAAGATCGCCTCAGACCGTGCCGAGGTCGTGCCGGCCAACGAGCGCTTCAAGTACTCCAACATCGGATACTCGTTGCTGGGACTCGTCATCGCCGCCGCTTCCGGACAGGATTACCAGGCGTACGTACGTGAGCACATCATCGACCAGCTCGGCCTGCCCAACACCGGCCCCGAGTACGACCCCGCGCGCGCCACCGAATATGCCTGCGGCTACAGCGCACTGGCCTACGCCGATCACCGTGTGCGCATCGATCATGTCGACACCGCCGCCATGGCCCCGGCCACCGGCTTCTACAGCACCGCCGAGGACGTCGTCCGTTATGCCGCGGCTCATTTCCACGGCGACGTTCGCCTCCTCACCGACGCATCTAAACGGCTGATGCAACGGGCCGAATGGAAGGTCGAGGGCACGGACGGCGAGTACGGTCTCGGCCTGTCGCGGGCCGAGATCGGCGGACGCCTGGTGTTCGGTCACGGCGGCGGCTATCCCGGTCACATCACGCGGACGTTCTTCGACCCGGAGGACCGGCTCGCCGTGTCGGTCCTGACCAACGCCATCGACGGGCCGGCAGAAGAGCTCGCGGTCACGCTGCTGCGCCTGGTGAATCTGGCGGAAAGCGGAGCGCACGACACGGATGCTGGCTCCGACCACGCCGGGCTCCACCGTTTCACCGGACGTTTCGCCAACCTCTGGCGAGCGGCCGACGTCGTACTTCTCGGCGGTCAGCTCTACCTGCTCGCACCCACCGCCGCTGACCCCACCCACGCGCCGGCCAAACTGTCCGTCATCGACGACCACACGCTACGCATGACCGGTGGGGTCGGGTACGCCTCGTACGGCGAGACACTCTCTTATGAGTTCTCCGGCGACACCGTCATGTCGATTCGCGGGGCGACCGGAACGTCGTACCCGATCGAACGGGTACGCGGGGCGGCTGCCACGCTAGGCCACGTCTCCCCTGGCAAACCCCTACGTTGATCGCCCGCACCGGGGCCGGTGTTCAGGGGAGCGCACGCGGGGCACGGAGCTGGGCTCGTTATGCTGCCCAGCGTGGCTGAGACGCATACACCGAACGGCCTGCTTCGGCTCATAGACTCCGAGCGGGTCACGCCCACGATGCTGCGGCTGGCCTTCGTCGTCGATTCCCCGCACCTCCCCTTCGAGCTCAGCTGCCCTAACCAGGTCCTTCGGCTCTCGCCCCCGGCGGAGCTTCCCGACGGCGCCACCAGCGGGGCTCGCCCACCAAGCCGGACCTACACCATTCGCAGGTACGACGCCGTGTCCGGCCGGCTCGAGGTCGACGTCGTTCTGCATGGTGAAGGACCGTTCGTTCGATGGGCGCTGGCGGCGGACAAACATGACACCATCGCCTTCACCGGCCCGCGTCCGCATGCCGTGCCGTCGTTCGACGCCGACGCGCTGATCATGGTCAGCGACGAGACCGGGCTGCCCGCAGCTGCCTCGCTCCTGGAAGCTGCTCCGGCAGGACTACCTGTTCACGCGTTCATCGAGATCGCTGACGCAGCAGAGGAACAGCAGCTGACCACCGCGGCTGAGCTGTCGCTGCGGTGGCTCCACCGCGACGGGGCACCAGCCGGCACCACGGTTTCGCTGGAGAACGCGGTCCGATCGATGGACTGGCCCGCCGGCCGCGTCGAGCTCTGGGTAGCAGGGGAGACGACGGAGGTTCGAGCGGTCCGCCGGTTCGCCGCATCCGAACGTGGCGTAGCGCGTCCGGACATCCACGCCTACGGCTACTGGCGGCGCGGCCGCGCCGGCTCCCCCGGCTAACGGGTGTCTGGCGCTCACGCCCGCCGAACGGTGAGCTGGTCAGCGCCTTCGTCGAGCTCGACGGCCACGGTGTCGCCGTCGCGGATGTCGCCGGCCAGGATCGAGCGCGCCAGCTGGTCGCCGATGGCCGTCTGCACCAGCCGCCGCAACGGCCGCGCGCCGTACACGGGGTCGTATCCGGTCAATGCCAGCCATTCCTTCGCACTCTCGCTGACCTGAAGGCTCAGCCGGCGATCGGCCAGCCGCTCAGCGAGACGCACGACCTGGAGGTCGACGATGCGAGCCAGCTCACCCGTACCCAGAGGCTGGAACATCACGACGTCGTCCAGGCGGTTCAGGAACTCCGGCTTGAACGAGGTCCGCACCACATCCATGACCGCCTTCTCCTTGGCGGCGTCGTCCAGGGCTGGATCGGCGAGGAACGTCGAGCCGAGGTTCGAGGTCAGGATCAGGATGGTGTTGCGGAAATCGACTGTGCGTCCCTGGCCATCGGTCAACCGTCCGTCGTCGAATACCTGCAGCAGGATGTCGAAGACCTCCGGGTGCGCCTTCTCTACCTCATCGAGCAGGATCACCGAGTACGGCCGGCGTCGCACGGTTTCAGTGAGCTGGCCGCCCTCCTCGTAACCGACGTATCCCGGTGGCGCGCCGACGAGCCGCGCCACGCTGTGCTTCTCGCTGTACTCGCTCATGTCGATGCGGACCATGGCTCGCTCGTCGTCGAACAGGAAGTCCGCCAGCGCCTTGGCCAGCTCGGTCTTGCCGACGCCCGTAGGTCCGAGGAACAGGAACGTACCTGTGGGGCGGTCAGGGTCGGACACGCCCGCACGGGCCCGCCGGACCGCGTCCGAGACAGCCGCCACGGCTTTGGCCTGACCCACCACGCGTCGCCCTAGCTCGTCCTCCATGCGCAGCAACTTGCCCGTCTCGCCTTCCAGCAGCCGGCCCGCGGGTATGCCGGTCCAGGCGGCGACGACATCGGCGATGTCGTCCGGGCCGACCTCCTCCTTGACCATGGTCTCGGCGGTCGGGCTCTCGAGGACCTCGGAAGCGGCGAGCTCCTTCTCCAGCTCCGGAATCCGGCCATAGAGGAGTTCGCTCGCGCCGGCGAGATCACCTTCGCGCTGAGCACGTTCGGCCTGGCCACGGAGTTCGTCGATCTGCTCCTTCAAGGAACCGACCCGGTTCAGGTTGGATTTCTCTTGCTCCCACCGGGTTTCCAGGCCAAGCAGTTCTTCCTCGCGATCAGCGAGCTCAGCACGGAGCGCGGCGAGGCGTTCGCGGGACGGCTCGTCTTGCTCCTTGTCGAGCGCGAGCTCCTCCATCTTCAACCGATCCACCTGACGGCGAAGGGAGTCGATCTCGACGGGCGACGAATCGATCTCCATGCGCAATCGCGAGGCGGCCTCATCAACCAGGTCGATCGCCTTGTCAGGCAGCTGCCGTCCGGTGATGTACCGGTTCGAGAGCGCAGCGGCCGCGACCAACCCGGCGTCGGAGATCTGAACCTTGTGGTGAGCTTCGTAGCGCTCCTTCAATCCGCGCAGAATCGCGACGGTGTCCTCGACGCTGGGCTCGCCGACGAACACCTGCTGGAACCGTCGCTCGAGCGCGGGGTCTTTCTCGATGCGCTCTCGGTACTCATCGAGCGTGGTGGCGCCGACCATCCGCAGCTCACCGCGGGCCAGCATGGGCTTGAGCATGTTGCCCGCGTCCATGGCGGAATCACCGCTGGCGCCGGCGCCGACCACGGTGTGCAGTTCGTCGATGAAAGTGACGACCTGACCTTCGCTGTTCTTGATCTCGTCGAGCACGGCCTTCAGCCGTTCCTCGAACTCACCGCGGTACTTGGCTCCGGCCAGCATGGCGCCTATGTCGAGAGCGACAAGCCGCTTGCCACGCAATGACTCCGGGACGTCGCCGGTGACGATCCGCTGTGCCAGCCCTTCGACCACCGCGGTCTTCCCGACACCGGGCTCACCGATGAGTACTGGGTTGTTCTTGGTGCGCCTGGACAATACCTGGACGACGCGACGGATCTCGGAATCGCGCCCGATGACAGGATCGATCTTGCTTTCACGGGCGCGTTCGGTGAGGTCCACGCCGTACTTGTTCAGCGCGTCATATGTGCCTTCCGGGTCAGGACTAGTGACCCGGCCGGAGCCCCGCACCTCGCTGAAGGCTGCGCGAATCTTCTCAGCGGTGGCGCCGTACTTGGCCAGTAAGTCCTTCACCGGCGAATCGACATGCGCAAGTCCGACCAAGAGGTGCTCGGTGGAGACATACTGGTCGTCGAGCTCGCGGGCCACTTCGCCGGCGTGCGAGAGCACCGCATAGGTGGGGCGCGCCAGGTTTGGCGCCGCGACAGTGGATCCGGCCGCTGACGGCAAGGCGGCGAACGCGGCGTCGACATCGCGGCGAACAGCAGCGACGTCGGCTCCGGTGGCTTCCAGAAGGGGTGCGGTCAATCCGTCGGCCTGGATGAGCAGCGACCGCAACACGTGAATCGGCTCTACGGCAGGATTACCCGAGGTGGCGGCGTTGCGCACCGCAACCGACAGCGCCTCCTGCGCCTTGGTGGTCAGCTGGTCGTTCATCAGTCTCCAGTGTCTCCTCACAGTGTGTCGAGTGGGGGCGTTATGAACAACGTATCCAAAGTTGAGTCTATTCCACTCAACTCTACTCTGAACCAGGCCCACGCCGTTTCCCGCCGACGGAAGTGGGTAGAGCCGGGCACGTACGACACGTGAGGCTGGCCCCACTGCTCGGGGGCACACCGCGGTCTCGTCGAATGTACGCGCCGCGCACGCCGGCGATGCGGGCAGACTGGAGGTTCGCACCGACGGCAGAACAAGGCTCAGGGGGTCGTGGCTCTCGGCAGCTCCCTGAGCCTGTTCTCGATCGCCTCAGCCATCGCCGCCAGCTGGCTACTGGCAACGCTCCTACCCGGCACGCTCAGCTGGCTGGCCTGCCCGTTCGCCGCTGCCACGATCTACGTCGTCGTACTCGGCGCCGAGATGAGCCTTGCGCGCCGGATCGAGGAGTCCCGCAACATCGAGTGACTGCGCTGCATCGTGGACGCCCCCAGATCGCGCGCGACCTTCTCATGCTGCCACGAAGGAAGCAGGCATAGTAGGCACGAGAAGAGCGTGGCGAACATGATCATTGAGGCCTCGAGGGAGAGCACCGTGAACCTGCTACTGATGTCAAACTCCACCGCGCCCGGCCGGGGTCTCCTCGAACACGCCCACAGCGTGCTGGCGGATGTGCTCTCAGGAGTACGGACCGTGACGTTCGTGCCATTCGCGCTCGCCGATCATGACGCCTACACCCAGATATTCACCAACGCATTGAAGCCTCTAGGGCTCGACGTGGTGGGAGCCCACACAGGGGATCCCGCGAGGCTTGTATCCGACGCCGAGGCGGTCTTCGTCGGGGGCGGAAACACGTTCCGCCTGGTCAAGGCGGTACACGAGCACGGCTTGATCGACATAATCAGACAACGAACCGACCAGGGCATGCCTTACATCGGCTCCAGCGCCGGCACCAACATCGCAGCACCCACCATGCGCACCACGAACGACATGCCAATCGTGCAACCGACCACCTTCGACACTCTGGGGTTGATCCCTTTCCAGATCAACCCGCACTACGTCGACCCGGCGCCCGGCGACAGCCACATGGGCGAGACCCGAGAGCAGCGCATCCTCCAGTTCCTCGAGGAGAACGACGTAGCGGTGGTGGGACTGCGAGAAGGCACCTGGCTACGGCGCGAGGACGGGACACTGAGGCTAGGTGGCGTGGAAGCAGGCGGACGGTTGTTCCGCCGAGGCGCTGAGCCGGCCGATCTAGCGCCAGGAGCCGATCTCAGCGATCTCCTGGAGTTCGCGCCGCGATTCGACAGCTAGCTTCTCGGTACGGCGCGACGATGGCCGCGTCGAGCTCTTCACGCGACTTTCCCTTGGTGCGGGCGCCGCCTAGAAGGTGCCGCTGCCCGGGAGCACGGGGCACTCAGGCCGCGGTCACGCACCAGCCGATGACGGCTGCGCGCACCGCGGCTTCGAATACCCGCGCCGGATCTCCCGCCTGCGGCGGTGTGAAATGGCCAAGCTCCAACGAGACAAGGCCGTGGACGTTGCCCCACAACGCGGTGGCGATGGATGCCGCCGGCGGATCCGATGGATATCGGCCCATCGCCACCGCGCGCTCGACAGCACTCAACAACGGGTCGAACGTGCGGGCGCCCAGCTTGACCGTCTCCGCGTCAAGGTCCGCGGGACGGACCTCGTCGCCGAACATAATGCGGTACCCGTGCGGGTCAGCAATCGCGACTTGCCGATACGACAATCCGAGCCGCACCAGGTCGTCCAGTGGATCGTCACTCGCGCCAACGGCGATCTGCGCCTGCCACAAGCGCGCGAAGACCTTCTTGTACAGGGCCGCCAGCAAGCCGGGTTTGCCACCGAAGAGCGAGTACACAGCCGTCGTCGAGGTACTCGCCTCCTTGGCCAGTCTGCGTAGGCTCAGCGCGCGAACCCCATCTGATGCGACGATCTGAGTCGCTCGGTCGAGCAACTGATCGGCCACCGCCTGGTCATGTATTCGTGGCCTGCCCATCTCGCCTTGTCCCTCCGCCGGCCCGAGTAGCTTGACAAGAATAACCCAACAGTGTTTTATAACACTGTTGTTAATCATTCTGCCTGGAGGATGCCATGTTGGAGCTCAGCTCGGAGGCCAGCCGCCTGATCGGCATTCTGCTGCTTGCGCTGGTCACAGTTGAGTCCGGCGGCTGGTATCTCACCCGCCTGATCCGTGGACAGATGCCCGCGACGGACTTCCAGCGCGCGTTTGCCCGGGCTGGACATGGCCATGCCGGCATGTTTCTGGTTCTCGGCATCTTGGCTGCGGTGCTCACCGATGCCACTAACCTTGAGGGAGCCGCCGCATGGATCGCGCGAAGCGGCGTGGCCATCGCCGCCATCCTCATGCCGGCCGGCTTCTTCTTTTCGTCGATGGGTGCCGGGCGCACTAAACCCAACGGCCTCATGGTGCTCGTGTGGGCCGGCGCACTCATGCTTGCCGCGGGCCTGATCACCCTGGCCGTCGGGCTACTCACGGTATAGCCGGAGCCAGCATCACCAGGACTTCTCGCGCGTCACGATGTCTGCAGACTTGTTGACGGACGAGAAAACCCACCAAACATGATCATTTAGGCGGGGTAGGAGGTCAGCGAGGGTGTGGCGAGCGGTAGATCGCGAGTGCGCTGCCACCAAACGTCTGGGCCGGCAGGTACTGCGTTTGACGATGCTGCTCGAGCAAGGCCTCCAACTGAGCCCGCAAATGCTCGACCTCGGTCTCAAGCTCGAGAATCCGCTTGATTCCGACCAGGTTGACGCCCTCTTCCTGGGATAGCCGCTGCACCTCGCGCAACTGGTCAACGTCGCGCAAAGAGTAGCGACGGCCCCCACCGCCGGTGCGCCGTGGCGACACCAACCCGAGCCGGTCATACTGGCGCAGCGTCTGCGGATGCATGCCGGCCATCTCAGCCGCTACCGAGATGACATACAGCGGCTCATCATCACGAACCCGCCTCGCTGCGCCAGACATCGCCACCACGAATCTGGTACGTGCGTCCATGTCAGCCTCCCTCCGCAGCCTTTCGCATCAGCTCAGCGCGGATGTCATCCCCCGACATTTCGGTCTGGTAATCCTCCAAAGCCTTCCGAGCCGAGGCACTGACCTGATCGGGCACCTCGACCTGAACGGTGACCAGCAAGTCACCGCGAGTGCCGTCCCGCCGAGTGGCGCCGCGGCCACGCACCCGGAACGTTTGCCCGTTAGGCGTACCGGCCGGAAGCTTGAGCGTCACCGGGGCACCGTTCAAGGTGGGTACCTTGATTTCTGCCCCCAAAGTGGCCTCCGGAAACGTCACCGGCACAGTGACGGTCAGGTGCTCGCCCTTGCGGCCGAACACCGGGTGCGATCCAACGTGCACCGTGACATAAAGGTCGCCGGCCCGGCCGCCTCGTTCGCCGGGCGCCCCCTTGGCACGCAGCCGGATCCGCTGACCGTCGACAACGCCGGCCGGAATCCGGACATGCATGACTTTGCTGGTCGCACCCCTGCCGGACCCGCTGCACGCCGGGCACGGGTCGTCAACCACCAGCCCCCGGCCTTTGCAGTCCCGGCACGGCTCAGTCATGCCGAACCCGCCGGAGTCGGTGCTGGTGTAGCCGGTGCCGGTACAGGCGGCACAGACTCGCGGAACGGTCCCCGCCCGGGCACCAGTCCCCGCGCAAGAGGTACACGCCGAGGAACTGGTCATCCGCAACGGCACGGTCTTGCCGTCAACCGCTTCCGCGAAACTGATCGACACGTCGGTCTCGACGTCTGCCCCCCGGCGGGCGCTGGCGCTTCTACTGCGGCTCCGCTGCCCGAACAGGCCACCGAAGACGTCGCCCAGGCCTCCCTCGCCACCTCCGCCTCCCGGGAAGATGTCACCGAGGTCGAACCCGAACGAGCCGCCGCCAGGGCCGCCCGGCGTACGGACACCGCCACCGAACAGGGTCCGGGCTTCGTCGTACTGCTTGCGCTTCTCCGGATCGGACAGCACCGAGTAGGCCTCCGACACGTCCTTGAAACGCGTCTCGGCCGATTTGTCGTCCTTGTTGCGGTCGGGGTGCAGCTCGCGAGCAAGATTTCGATAGGCCTTCTTCACCTCGGCCGCGTCAGCGTCCTTCGACACTCCGAGGATCTTGTAATAGTCCTTCTCGATCCAGTCCTTGGTACTCACAGGCTGCTCCCCTCCCTTCTGCGATGTAACGGCCTAGTTGTCTCCGGTGCCGGGGTGATCGGCGTCGCCGGCCGATTCTGGTGCGGCGATACCGCCATTATCGTCCGGCTCTGCACCATTCTCGTCCTGTTCGTCGTGGCCTTCCGGCTCCACCAGTGCCTCGGTCGGATCGGCCACGGCTACCCGGGCCGGACGGATGACCCGTTCACCCACGCGGTACCCGGGTTGCAGGATCTGCGTGCAGGTCGTCACCTTCACATCGTCGGCATAGCCGTGCATAAGAGCCTCGTGAATAGTGGGGTCGAACTCGTCTCCCACCTCACCGAACTGCTCCAGCCCAGCCTTCGCGACGGCCGCTTCCAGCGCTTCTCCTACCGCCCGGAACGCGCCGGTCAGATCACCGTGCTCGCGTGCCCGGCCGACGTCGTCCAGAACACCGAGGAAACCCCCGAGCACTTCGGCCTTCGCCGCCTCGCGGACCGCGACGCGGTCTCGCTCGACGCGTCGACGATAGTTCTGGTACTCCGCTTGCAACCGCTTCAGATCGTCGAGCCGCTCGGTGGCCTCCGCGCGAGCCTGCGCCAGAGCGTCGGACTCGCCGTCGGACGCGGCCGACGGCTGAGTCGCTTCGTCTGGCAACGGCGCGTCGGAACTCTCGACGGGAGTGGGATTCTGATCCGGCTCCCGCCGCAGGCCCGTTTCCGGATCGATCCGCCGACGGTCACGTACCACCGGTGTCTCACCCTCTTCCGGAACGTGCTGCTCGTCGGTCACTTGTCGTCCTTCTCCTCGTCCACGATCTCGGCCTCGACGACATCTTCCTCTGCCGCGGCGTCCGTGTCAGCCCCTGCCTCGCCGCCGGCATCGGCACCAGGCTCACCCGACGGCGGCTGGGCGTTCGCGTAGATCGCGGCGCCAAGCGCCTGGAATGCGGTCTGCAGCCGCTCCGAGCTGGACTTGATCGCGGCGTCGTCGGCACCCTCGAGAGCCTTCTTCGCCTCCTCGAGGGAGGAGTTGACGTCGTCACGGACCTCGGCCGACAAGGTGTCGACCTTTTCCTGGTTGTCCGCAAGGAACTTCTCAGTCTGGTAGACGAGAGACTCGGCCTGGTTGCGGTTCTCGGCGGCCTCGCGACGCTTGCGGTCCTCCTCCGCGTACTGCTCGGCATCCTTGACCATCTGCTCGATGTCTTCCTTGGCCAAGCCTGAACCACCTGTGATGGTCATCGACTGCTCGCGGCCGGTGCCGAGATCCTTGGCGGATACGTGCACGATCCCGTTGGCGTCGATGTCGAAGGTGACCTCGATCTGCGGAACGCCGCGGGGAGCAGGCGGCAGTCCGGTCAGATCGAACGTGCCGAGCTTCTTGTTGTAAGCGGCGATCTCACGCTCACCCTGGTACACCTGGATGCCCACCGTCGGCTGGTTGTCTTCGGCGGTGGTGAAGATCTCCGAGCGCTTGGTGGGGATAGTGGTGTTGCGCTCGATCAGCTTGGTCATGACGCCGCCCTTGGTCTCGATGCCGAGGGACAGCGGGGTCACGTCGAGCAGCAGGACGTCCTTGACCTCGCCGCGCAGCACGCCGGCTTGCAGCCCGGCGCCGACGGCGACGACCTCATCCGGGTTGACGCCCTTGTGCGGCTCCTTGCCGCCGGCCAGTTCCTTGACCAGGTTCACCACGGCCGGCATCCGGGTGGAGCCCCCGACCAGCACAACGTGGTCGATCTGGTCGACCGAGATGCCCGCATCGCGAATGACCGCTTCGAACGGAGACTTGGTGCGGTCCAGCAGGTCGCTGGTCATCTGCTCGAACTGGGCACGCGACAGGCTCTCGTCGACATGCACCGGGTTCTTCTCGGCGTCCTGTGCGATGTAGGGCAGCGAGATGGAGGTCTGGGTGCTGGACGACAGCTCGATCTTCGCCCGCTCGGCGGCTTCCCGGACACGCTGCATGGCGATCTTGTCCTTGGACAGGTCGAGGCCGTGCGTGGCCTTGATCCGGTCCACCAGCCAGTCGACGACCTTCTGGTCCCAGTCGTCCCCGCCGAGGTGGTTGTCGCCACTGGTCGCCTTCACCTCGACGACGCCCTCGCCGATCTCGAGCAGCGACACGTCGAAGGTTCCGCCACCGAGGTCGAAGACGAGAATGGTCTGGTCCTGCTCACCCTTGTCCAGCCCGTAAGCCAGAGCCGCCGCGGTGGGCTCATTGACGATCCGCAGCACATTCAGACCGGCGATCTCACCGGCTTCCTTGGTCGCCTGCCGCTGGGCGTCGCTGAAGTACGCGGGCGTGGTGATGACCGCGTCGGTGATGGTCTCACCGAGGTACGCCTCCGCGTCACGCTTCAGCTTCTGCAGCACGAACGCGGAGATCTGTTGCGGCGTGAAGGTTTTGTCATCGATCTCGGTCTTCCAGTCCGAACCCATATGCCGCTTGACGGAGCGGATAGTGCGATCGACGTTGGTCACAGCCTGTCGCTTGGCAACCTCGCCGACCAAGACCTCGCCGTTCTTGGCGAACGCGACCACCGACGGGGTGGTCCGCGCACCCTCGGCGTTCGCGATGACCGCGGGCTCACCGCCTTCAAGGACGGCGACGACGGAGTTGGTAGTACCGAGGTCAATGCCGACAGCTCGTGCCATGGCTTTCCTCCAACATTTCGTATCGAATGCTTTAACTGTTGAGTCAGACTGACTCAAGTATGCTTCTACTCTAACGCTTGTCAATCTGGGATTGAGCCTACTTGACTCAACTTCGCCTTTACGGACAACGCCCGGACGCTCCCTGATGTTCCCGACGTCGCCACAACCATGCTTTGCCGAGTGCGGACAGGCGTTGCGACGCGAGGAACACCACGTAAGGTAGAGCCATGCGTGAGACCGATGACACTCCGCGCCGGACGGACCCCAAGAAGCGAATGGTCGCGATCGTCTTGGTGTTCTGCCTAGTCCTGACCGTTGCGCCGTTCCTCGCTTCGCTGATCTTCTAGTCGCCACCCCCGGCCATGCCTCGCCACGCGACGCAGAACCGTCCGCGTCTGCACGGCGTGGACGCCGCGCGCGGCATCGCTCTGCTCGGCATGATCGCCGTGCATGTCACTCCGTCGGTGAGGGACGACGGCGCGACGAGCATCGCGCATCTACTCGCCAGCGGCCGCGCCTCGGCCCTGTTCGCCCTATTAGCAGGTGTGGGACTGGCCCTCGCCAGCGGTGGAACCGCACCGCCACGAGGGGTCCGGCTACGCCAAGCATGGGCTGGGACGATCACTCGGGCAGCACTGCTGATCGCGGTGGGACTGATCCTCGGACAACTGGACTCCGGGGTCGCGGTCATCCTGGTGTACTACGGCCTGCTGTTCCTCGCCGCCATGCCCTTCCTCGGCCTGCGAGCTCGGGTACTCCTACCGCTAGCGGCTCTGTGGGCAATAGCGACGCCGTTCATCAGCCATGCATTGCGGGTCGACATACCACTCCCCACGCCGGGAGATCCGACGATCGATTCGCTCGCGCGCCCGGCGGAGTTGATTCAACAGCTGCTTTTGACGGGCTACTACCCGGTGCTGCCCTGGGTCGCCTACATGCTCGCCGGGCTGGGGATCGGCCGGCTGATGCTGTCGTCGTCGCGGGTGGCGCTGAGACTGCTGCTCAGCGGGGCGGCGCTGGCTGTCAGCTGCTTCGTGCTGTCGTGGCTGTTGCTCCAGCAGGGCGTGATGGAGCACCTCATTGAGGCCGGCACCGGAATGCACCCCGTCAGCCGGCCATTCACCGACGGGGTGCTGAACACCTCGTTCTACGGCACCAGCCCAACCACCAGCTGGTGGTGGCTCACGATCGCCTCACCACACACAGCCACGCCGTTCGACCTGCTGCACACGATCGGCACGGCGGCAGCCGTCCTCGGGCTGATGTTGTTGCTGGAGCATCGGGCGCGGGCGGTCATGCTGCCGATGGCGGCCATCGGCAGCATGACGTTCACGCTGTACTCGCTACATGTAGTGCTGCTGGCCACACTGCTGCCGCGCGATCACGAACATGCTCTGCTGTTGCACGTGGTGGTCGCGTTCGCGGTGGCCGTCCCATGGCGGCACTACGTCGGCCGGGGACCGCTGGAAGCCGCGGCCGCGGCGCTCTCCAGAGCCGGCCAGTCAGCCGTGGCCGAACGCACAACCGACCGCCGCAGCCCCTAAGACAGCACCATCCCGGCAGGTGAGGCCAGGTGGTGCGCCGAGAGCCCTGGCCGGGATCAGCTATTCGGCATCAGGCTTGCGCGCGCCGAGCTCACCGTCGAGCCGGAGCAGACCAGGGCCGTCGTCGCCGATCATGTGCAGCCTGCCGAGGATCTCCGAAACGGTGGCCTCTTCTTCGATCTGCTCCTCGATGAACCAGCTGAGCAGCGGCAAGCTGTCGATGTCGCCCTCTGCCTGCGCCAGCCGGTACAGAGCGCGGATCGATTCGGAGACCTTCTGCTCATGGGACAACGCTGCCTCGAACGCCGTCACTACTTCCGGTCCGGGATCGGAGGGAGCGGTGATGTTGCCGATCTGAGGCCGGTTGCCCCGAGCCGTGACGTGGTTGATGAACTTTGCGGCGTGGTCTCGTTCCTCGTCGGACTGGATTCGCATCCAGGACGCCATGCCCGGAAGGTCAGCGTCATCGAGGGCGATAGCCAACTGGAGATATGCGATGGAGGATTCGATCTCCAGGGTGATCTGCTCCGAAAACGCCTTGTCAAGGATGTCATTTAGCTTCATGTTGAAGACGTTAATCCAGCTCAGAGGATATTTCCACGAAGCCATGTCTAGCCTTGCCAAGGCATGGCGAACCTAAGCGCACCCGAAGCGGAGTCGCCGGCTCGTGGGTCAACGACGAGCGTAGAGCGCAGCCTGAATGGACGCGCCGGGCACTGCTTCACCCGCCCAGCCCGGTGAATCCGAGCTCACGTGTGTGATGCCCGGAGTTCCTTGGCGGCCTCAGCGACGTCTTTCGCGGTGTCGATGGCGCGCCAGTACCCCTCGATCGGGAATCCGGCCAACCGGCGTTCTTTGGCCAGCAGGGGGAATGTGGAGCGCTCGTGGTCGCCGGTATCCGGCAGCATGTCCAGCATCGCGGGTGAGAAGACGTACACGCCACCGTTGATCGGGTAGGGCGACGGCGGCGCTTCGACGAAGTCGATCACCCGGCCGAATTCGTCGAGATCGACCACACCCCACGGCATCCGCGGACGGGCCAGGCCGATGGTGGCCGCGGCGGAGCGCTCGACGTGGTAGTCCGCCATCTGTCGCAGGTCGAACCTGGTCCAGATGTCGCCGTTCAGCGCATACCAGGCTGCCGACGGGTCCGGAAGCTGCCTACCCGCATACTTGAGCCCGCCACCACGGCCCAGTGGCTCGTCCTCCACCACGGTCTGGATCCGGAGCGGCTGGTCGCTCGACTCGAGGTGCTCGGCCAGGGTCTCGTGCAAGTGGCCGGCAGAGACCACGACGTCGGCGACTCCAGCTTCGGCCAGCCACTCGATCTGGTGATCGATGATGCATCTGCCGGCGATCTCGACCATCACTTTGGGAACAGTGTTTGTCAGCGGCTTGAGCCGCGACCCCTGTCCACCCGCCAGAATGACCGCTTGCCGGACCACCGGTTGACTCCCCATGCAGCAGACCCTACCGCTGACCGAGACCGACGTGGCGGCTGCCCGGTTCGGCGATCGACACCTCGCGGACGTGGGGCAAGATAGGGCACATGCGTGCATTCCTCGGAGCGGCGACGAGCACCGGTAAAGGTACCCCCGCTGCTGGCATCACTGTGCTGGACATCGACGGCCCGGACATCACCAGGATCGGAGGTGTCGAAGCGCCGGACCCGATGTACTTGGCATTGTCCGGCGACGGCCGGGTCCTCTACTCGATTGCCGAAAGAGAGAACGGACAGGTTCGGGCCTGGACCGTCGACGGCGCCAGCTTGACCCCGCTCGGCGAGCCCCAGTCCACCGGTGGTTCGGGGCCGTGCCACCTGTCGATACACCCGAGCGGCCAGTTCGTGATCAGCGCCTGCTATGGCTCCGGTACCGTCGCCGCCCACCCGATTCACGACGACGGCTCACTCGGCGCGGCAACCAGTGTGATTCAGCACAAGGGCTCTGGTCCAGACGCGGCTCGCCAAGAGGGCCCGCACGCCCACATGATCATCACTGACCCCGGCACCGGAGCCGGGCGTGGTCACGTCCTGGCGGCTGACCTGGGGACCGACATCGTCTACCGGTACTCCCTCGACCTCACCTCCGGCACACTGCGCCTGGCCGACGAACTCCGCACGCCCCCAGGTGCCGGGCCCCGGCACCTCGTAGTCCACGACCGGTTCGCATATGTCGCAAACGAACTGGATTCGACCGTCACCGTGATGGATCTCGACGCCGGGGCTGCCCTCGGAACCGTTTTGACGCGCCCGGAGGGCGCCACGGAGGCCAGCCACCCGTCGGCCATCCGGCTCTCCAACGACGGCCGATTCCTCTATGTGGCCAATCGCTTCGTCAACGAGATCGCGGTGCTCTCGGTGCACGGAGCCGAACTCACACTGGTAGCCGGGGTTCCCTGCGGCGACGATCACCCGCGTGACATCGTGCTCTCGCCTGACGGAAGCCATCTGTACTCGGCCAATCAGTTCGCCGACAGCATCACATCGTTCCGGATCGATCAGGCTAACGGTCTGCCCGAACGGGTCGGGGAACCGTTCGGCGTGCCGAGCCCGTCGTGCATCGTCTGGGCATAGCGGCGCTGCCGAGCGCCGAGCAGCCTCACTCGACACGAGCGCCTACATGCGTTGACCTGAACTAATGTTGAGGTTATAGGTTTGCCATCGAGCACTGAACAGTACCGACACACATGCCCACACATGAAGAACGGAGAATGCACGTGACTGCCTGGGCCTTCATCTACGAACACCCGGACACCGATCCCGTCGAGGATCGGATCGTGATCGACCGGGCAGGCCAACGTACGTACTTGGTCCCGGTACCGACCCCGGCCGAGGCTCCCGCCACCGCCATCGCGCTGATCGACGAGGGCATTGGGCTCATCGAGCTGTGCGGAGGTTTCGCGCTGGTGGACGCCGCGCGAGTCGTCGAAGCAGTGGACGGTCGCGTGCCGGTCGGCCACGTGACCTTCGCCGTCGACTCCGGCCAAGGGTTGGCGGCTTACTCTGCACAGTTCGAGGCCGAGCAGAGCCCGGCCTGATCAAACGAGCGGCGCCACCTTCCGGTGATCGTGAGCGGATTTCTGCCGCGATTCGGGTGATCGTCAGCGGATCTCGGTGCACATAGCAGCAAGAATCCGCTCACGATCACCCAGGTTGGGCGGGGCGTCAGTCGTCGTCCGAGGAGCTCTTCGCCAGCCCGGAGCTGATCAGGTTCATCACTGTCGGGTCGGCGAGCGTCTGGACATCCCCGAGCTCACGGTTCTCGGCCACGTCCCGTAGCAACCGGCGCATGATCTTGCCAGAGCGCGTCTTCGGCAGCTCCGCGACCACGAGGATCTGCCGTGGTTTGGCGATCGGCCCGATCTCTTTGGCCACGTGGGCGCGCAGTTCGGCCACGACATCGGCGCCGCCGTCACCCGCGTCTGCACGCAGGATGACGAAAGCCACGATCCCTTGCCCGGTGGTGGGGTCGGACGCGCCGACGACGGCCGCCTCGGCGACCTTCGAATGAGACACCAGCGCGGACTCGACCTCCGTGGTAGAGATGCGATGCCCGGACACGTTCATAACGTCATCCACCCGGCCCAGCAGCCAGATGTCGCCGTCTTCGTCCTTCTTGGCACCGTCGCCAGCGAAGTATTGCCCTTCGAAACGCGACCAGTAAGTGTCGATGAACCGTTGATCGTCGCCCCAGATGGTGCGGAGCATCGACGGCCACGGCTCGGTGAGCACCAGGTATCCACCGTGGCCATCGGGCACGACGTTGCCGGCGTCGTCAACGACATCAGCGGCGATACCCGGCAGTGGCACCTGCGCCGAGCCCGGCTTAGCCGCTGTCACGCCTGGCAACGGGCTGATCATGATGGCGCCCGTCTCGGTCTGCCACCAGGTATCGACGATGGGCGTCCGGTCTGCGCCGATGACCCTGCGGTACCAGATCCAGGCCTCCGGATTGATCGGCTCGCCGACGCTACCGAGAACCCGCAGGGAGGAAAGATCACGGCGGGCCGGGATCTCCTCGCCTTGTTTCATGAACGTGCGGATCGCCGTAGGAGCCGTGTAGAGGATGGTCACGCCGTATTTCTCGACGATGTCCCACCACCGGCCGGCCTCGGGGAAGTCAGGTGTGCCCTCGTACATGACCTGGGTGGCGCCGTTGGCCAGTGGGCCGTACACGAGGTAGCTGTGACCGGTGACCCAACCGACGTCGGCGGTGCACCAATACACGTCCGAGTCAGGTTTGAGATCGAAGACGTTGCGATGCGTGTAGGCGGTCTGAAGAAGGTAACCACCCGCGCTGTGCTGGATGCCCTTCGGCTTCCCGGTGGTGCCGGAGGTGTACAGGATGTAGAGCGTGTCTTCGGCATCGTGTGCCTCGGGGGTGTGGTCGATCGGCTGGGAACCGACGATGTCGTGCCACCAGACATCGCGGGTGTTGTCCCAGTCGACCTCTTGCTCAGTGCGGCGCACAACCAGCACCTTGTCGACCGATGGTGATGCCGCGACCGCCTCGTCGACAGCCGGTTTCAACGATGCCGGCTTCCCCCTCCGGTACCCGCCGTCGGCGGTGATCACCAGCTTTGCTTGGGCATCTTCGATCCGGCTGCGCAGCGCCTCCGCGGAGAAGCCACCGAAGACGACGGAATGGATAGCGCCGATGCGGGCACAGGCCAGCATGGCGATGGCGACCTCGGGAATCATCGGCATGTAGATGGCGACCCGGTCGCCGTGCCCCACCCCGAGCGCGATCAGTGCGTTGGCCGCCTGGCTGACTTCTCGCTGCAGGTCGGCGTAGGTCAGGGTCCGGGAGTCTCCGGGCTCACCCTCCCAGTGGATGGCAACCCGATCGCCGTGACCGGCCTCCACGTGCCGGTCAACACAGTTGTAGGCGACATTCAGCCGTCCACCGACGAACCACTTCGCGAAGGGTGGGTTGCTCCAGTCGAGCACCTGATTCCACTCTGTATCCCATGTCAGCAGCTCACGGGCCTGCCGGTCCCAGAACGCCAGCCGATCTTCACGTGCCTCGTCGTAGAGCGCGGCGGTGGCGTTCGCCTGCGCCGCGAAATCATCGTCCGGCGGGAATCGGCGATCTTCTTGCAGCAGATTGGAGAGAGCGTCGCTGGTCACCTTTGTCTGCTCCTCACATCTCGTACTCGTCTGGACCCCGCGGTCTAGCTCACCATGCGCTCACGTGGACAGCAAGACCCGTCTCTCACCTTCGGCCCGCGGTCCGCGAGGGGGCAGACGAAACCTGTTTGTCATCCGATCGTCTCAGGTCCACCTAGTGAGACGAGACCGGCCTCTCGCGTGGGGCGGCCCAGGGGGCGGCGTGACGCAAGGGGAAACCCACCAAACATGATCATTTAGGTGCGGTAGGTCCGGAAGCAGTACGTGATGTAGGGCAGCACGATCCCGGCGGCGAGTGCCTCGCGATCATAGATGTCCCGCACCGCATCCAGGAGCGGTGCGCGTTCCTCGGGTGACTGAACAGCAACGTAGGAGCGGGAAGTCACGAGTTCGACCAACCGCTGCTGGTCCAGATGCTGAGTGTGCTCGAAAGTGACGTGTTCGACGGAACCGAACAGCGAGCTGTCACCCAGCGGCGAACGCCCCTCGACGTCCGTGAGTTCGATGCGCCTGGGCTCATCCGGATTGATCATGGTCCAGAGCTCGTCCACCCACGGCACCGACGCGTCGCGAAGGTTCCAGATCAACGCCAGGCGGCCGCCAGGCCGCAGCACCCGCGCGATCTCCGGAACCGCGACCTCGTGGTCGAACCAGTGGAACGCCTGCGCCACGACCACGACATCCACGCTCGCGTCGGCCACTGGAATCGCCTCCGCGCTGCCGACATGTGCCTCTGCCTGTGGCATCGCCATCGCCAAGTGCTCCAGCATCGGCTCCGAAGGGTCCACGGCGACAACGTCGTGACCGGCGTCGATCAGGGAAGACGTCAGCTTTCCGGTTCCGGCACCGAGGTCGAGCACCCTCGCCGGAGCATCACCTGTCATCCACCGCACCGCGGCGTCCGGATAGTCCGGCCTGGAACGCTCGTAGACATCTGCGACCGAACTGAACGAGGCCGCCAGTTCACGGTGCCGATCACTTCGCATACCGCCAGAATAGCGAAGCTGATCTTCATTGTTGTCCGGCGTTGCCGACGGCGTCCTGTTCAGAGCCGATGCGAATAGAGCACACTGGGCAGATGGGCCTCTGGAGGCGACGCCCCGACGACGCCCGTTCGATCGAGCACGCAGCGGACGTCAGCGGACCCCGCACGCACAACCGCTCGGCGGACGACGCCCGGCTTCCACCACTTGACCTGGATCGTGGCGCACCGGGTGCCCCTGGCGAGAGCGATCAGTGGCCCGGCGAGCCGCCCAGCGTGCGTTCATGGCGGCCATGGGCAGCACTCGGGCTGGCTCTCGTCGTCGGCGCCACCGCCGGCGTTGTGGGGACCAACGCGCGCCATGATGCCATCCAGCAATCCCGGGTCGAGTTAGTTGGCGGGACGGTCCACATCGACGGGACGGGCACAGCGAACTCGGCCGACACATGGACCGCCGAGTTCTCCGTCTTCAACGCCGGACAACGCGCTGTCGAAGTGATGGAGCTCGAGATCGAGGGCTGGGTCTTCGTCGGCCACGGCGGCAGCCGGGAAAGCGTCGTCGCGGAGCCGGCCGACTGGACGACGTGGACGATCCGGATCTCGCCTGAGTGCGACGACCAGCCCACAGCCGGCGAGGCAACCGGCTCCTTGACGACAACGGCGCTTGTGCGCTCCGGTGCGCAGGAAACGACGACGTCGGTCGAATTCCCTCAGCAGCGCATTCATCTCCGTGACACCTGGACCTGGGCATGCTCCGGCGGAGATTCCGGCTACCCGTTCGTGTTCGTGGAGGCCGCCGACGCGCTGCCGCGGGAATCGGGAGATGACGTTCTACACACCGAGTTTCGCCTCTCGACCGAGGCTTTCAGCGCCGACGCGGCCGACGACGTAGACGCGGCAGTGGTGCGGCTCTGGGCACACGCACCAGGGTTCGACGTCACCGCCACCAACTTGCCTGTGGAGTTGACCACCCACAGCACGGTCGCCGTCGACATCCAATGGCAGCTAACCAGCTGTAGCGATGCCGACGAACTCGACTTCATACAGCTCAGCTTGCATGTCTCCGCCGATACCAGCGGCGACTCCGCGCGTGTGCAGCAGAACGACGTTCCCGTGCCCGTGCTGATGGAGCTCGGCAGGATGGTCGGCGACGTGTGCGGTGAATGACTCGGGCGGCGCCGGCGTGCCGAGTGTAAAGATCTCGGCGTTTCCTTCCCTGAGTGAACGTCCATCGGATATCAATGAAGTAGCGGACCGAAATGGTCCACAGCACAACCCGCAGGTACCCACGCGGCGATCCGCCCATGTACGGGCAGTCGCTACGGGCCAGCCGAGGCGACAGACGTGAGTGCACGCTTGGTAGCCCGCGCGGTTGTGTCAGCGGCGGCGCTCCGTTCGGGGCGCCGCTCGCATGTCGGGGCCACTTCGGGTGGGCCGATCGACACCCAAACCCATTCCCTCCACTCTGTCCGGGCTGTGCGATTGCGCCTCCGGAGTCCTGATCAGCTCGATGCCTCCTGTGGACAGATGACATCAGGACAGGGAAGTCTGGCAACGTCCATGTCTCCACCCATCCGGAGGTCACCCACCATGCACTACCGCCGTATCGGCGATACAGACGTCAGCGCGATCGGGCTCGGCGCGATGCCGATGTCCATCGAGAACCGTCCGGACGAGACACGCTCGATCGCGACCATCCACGCCGCCTTGGACGCTGGGGTCACGCTGATCGACACGGCCGACGCGTACCACCTTCACGCCGGCGAGGTCGGCCACAACGAGGCGCTGATCGCGAAGGCCCTGGCCACCTACAGCCACGACACCGGCCACGTGCTGGTGGCCACCAAGGGCGGTCACCTACGTCCCGGCGACGGCACCTGGACCCGCAACGGATCGCCCGAGTACCTGCGACGTGCCTGTGAAGCGTCCTTGAAGCAGCTCGGGGTAGACGCGATCGGCCTGTACCAATTCCATCGGCCCGACCCCGCGGTGCCGTACGCCGACTCGATCGGCGCCATCCGTGATCTTCTCGATGAAGGCAAGATCCGGATGGCCGGTATATCGAACGCCGATCCGGAGCAGATTCGCCAGGCCAATGAGATTCTCGGTGGACGTCTTGTGTCGGTCCAGAACCAGTTCTCACCGGCATTCCGCAGCAGCGAACCCGAGTTGGACCTGTGCGAGAGCATCGGTATCGCGTTCCTGCCGTGGAGTCCGTTGGGTGGCATTTCGCGCGCCCGCGATCTCGGCTCCATCTTCACCGCCTTCCAGAAAGTGGCTTCCAGGCACAACTGCAGCCCGCAGCGTGTCTGTCTGGCGTGGATGCTGTCCAAAGGGCAGGGCGTGATTCCCATACCGGGAGCCAGCCGGCCGGAGAGCATCGTCGACTCCGCGAGCGCGGTCGATCTGGACCTCAGTCCGGACGAGATCGCCGACCTCGATTCCGCCGCCTGAACGCTACCGTCGCTGTCGCGCGTGGTTCCGATTGCAACTCGGGTCCTACGTCAGGACACCAACGCCAGGCCTTCCTCGGCACCCCGTGCATAGGCGTCGGCGCAATGCCGGATCCATGCGCCGACGCCATCGGGGGTGGCCGTCGCGTAAGCCTCGAGCAGCGGTTCATACGCTCGGGCCAGCGCTAGATGTCCTGCTTCCGGGATGGTGACAGCCTTGGTGTCCACACCTCGGGCCACCAGGACAACACGCTCGACAGCCCGGGCCACGACCCCGTCGGCCACGCCGAACGGGCGAATGGACCGCAGCTCGCCGTGAACCACCGCCGCCACGACAACGCCCGGGGCGGTGGTGGCTCCGGTGGCGATCTGCAGAATCTGGTCGAGCCGGGCATGATCCGAGGCCGGCCGGGGCCGCCCGAGGGCGTCGGCATCCTGCACCAGGTCACGTGCGGCCAGTACGTGCAGCCGCGCGAGTACTTGACGCGGCGCCCGTTCCCACAGAGTGGCCAGCTCCGGCACCTCTGCCACCGCCCGTAGCGCTCCCTGCAGAAACGGATCTTCGACTGCCTCGGCGTTGCCGCCTTCGAGCGCGGCGGACGCCCGCGCACCACGAACGGCGGATTCGGACGCGAGCCGCGCTGCCTGGTTTCGCATAGCGCGATGCCCGAGCAATGCGTCAACAGCGTCCCGGGCGTGTGCGGCTGCCGTGCCGACGCCGTCGAGAGCCGCGACTCGAGCAAGAGGATCGTCCACGGCGTCGAGCCTATGTTGCTTTAGGCATGATGGTGGAGCCGGCGGCGCCGATGCCCGAACCCACCGCAGGCAAGGAACCAGAAGGCGACGAGCGCCAGCCAGGGCGCTCCCGATAGGACGACGAACGCCAGCGCCAGGAGTCCGCCAACCATCACCGGGGCCAGCACGAACGTCTTCGCGCGATCCGGATGCGGATGACGCCGCTGCCGGGACGCCGGACCCTTTCCAGCCGGTCGGCGGATGACCGGCTCAGCGGCACCGTACGAGCCGGGCAGGTCAGCGAACAATGGCTGGAGGTCCGCATCGAACTTGGCGGCCCAGATGCCCTCGAGTCGTTCGTCGTATTCGGATTTGGTCAGCCGGCCCGACGCGTAGTGCTCGCTGAGCGTGGACGCGGCAGAGTCACGCTCAGCGTCCCCGATGCGCAAGGCTCGATCCGTGGTCATGGCCGGGTCCCCCCATCCTGGTCGTCACTCTCGTCCCCGTCGGCGAGGATTCCGTACAGCCGGCGACGCATTTCGGCGAGCACCTCACGGGCCCGCGCCTGTTGCTCATCGGTGCCGGTGGCCATGATCTGCCACATCGCCGCAGCGGCCTGGGCAATCAACGGCTGTAGATCGTCGTCCTCGTCGGTGTCCGCGAACGCCTTCCACGGTGCCGCGATCTCCTCCGGATGGGCCTCGACGTAGCCACGTCCCTCCGCGGTGAGCTCGAATGCACGACGGCCGGCCTGTTCAGCTGCCCGGACCAGACCTTCGTCCTCGAGCTGCTGCAAGGTCGGATAGATCGAGCCGGGGCTGGGCTTCCAGGCGCCACGGCTGCGCGCGGCGATTTCCTGGATGACCTGGTAGCCGTTCATCGGCTGCTCGGCGAGCACGCTCAGAATGGCCGCCCGGACGTCACCTCTGCGCGCCTGCCCACCTCGCCGATGCCCGCGGTGGCCACCGCGGCCGGGCCGCGCCCAGGGCGGGCTCTGGCCGAACATGGCCCACGGCCCGAAGCCCTCGAATCCATGACCTTTGCCGGACATCGCCGCCATCCATCCTTCAGCCGGACCACAGGACCATTGCTTGCTCCATGCCCATGGCCGCTCGGTCGAGTGTGTCGCACGAGTCATTCTTCTCCCCGCCTTACAACTCGAGCTTTCGCGATACTATGACGATATATCGCGTACGCTCGGCTGGCAAGGCTCGGCGAAGTGCCGTGCCGACCGGTAGGGGAAGAGCTCAACGTCCTCGGCGGCGCATGGCGTACCAGGCAAGTCCGGCAGCTGCCGCGCCCGCACCGATCGCCGCGGCGGCGATGGCCGGTTTGGGGGCCTCCCGGATCGAGGCGCGCCGCTGCCGCAAAGCCACCGGCTTGGAGAACACGAGCACCGGCCAGCCGCGCTCCGCCGCGATCTTGCGGAGCGCACGATCCGGGTTGACCGCATACGGGTGGCCAACCGCCTCGAGCATGGGCAGGTCGGTGACCGAGTCGGAGTAGGCGTAGCAGCGGGCGAGGTCGTACCCGTCGTCGGCGGCCATCTTCCGGATTGCCTCGGCCTTGTTCTCAGCGTAGGCATAGAAGTCGATGTCGCCGGTGAACTTGCCGTCGTCGACCACCATCCTGGTGGCGACGATGTGGTCAGCGCCGAGCATCTCGCCTATAGGCTCGACCACTTCGGTGCCACTCGACGACACCACCACGACGTCGCGATGGGCCAGGTGATGCTCTTCGATCAGCGTGATGGCCTCGTCGTAGACGATGGGGTCCACGATGGTGTGCAGGGTCTCGGCGACGATGTCCTTCACCGTCTGCACGTCCCAACCGGTCACCAACCCGGAGAGATACTCCCGCATCCGCTCCATCTGGTCGTGATCGGCGCCACCTACGAGGTACACGAACTGGGCGTAGGCGCTTCGCAGCACCGCCCGCCGGTTGATCAAACCTCCTTGATAGAAGCTGCGCGAGAACGCGAGGGTGCTGGATTTGGCGATGACGGTTTTGTCTAGATCGAAGAAAGCCGCGGTGCGTCGGGCCAACTGGTCCGTACCGGTTTCAGTCATGTGATGTGATCCACTTCAAGGGGAGTGGGCTTCGCTGTCCACAACATCGAGGATATGGGGTTGAGTCGCCGTTCACGACCGCGTCCGAACCGTTCGCTAAATCACAGTCGAAAAATCTGCCCAGTTTGGTGTTTCAGAGCCCCTCACATGGGGCAGGATGGCCCCGGCGGCACCCCCTCGCCGCCATGACTCGGTCGACCCCCCTGACCGAGTCCGCGCGGTCCCCGTCCTCCCACCCGGCGGGGACCGCGCCCTCATTCTGTGTCCCTTGACCGACCTGTCGGTAGCCGGGTTATCCACAATCCGCATCCGAAATCGCGCTCCGTTATCCACATTTCAGTTTTTGGGCCTGCCGCCTGCCCGCGGGCCCAACCATCGTGGACGCGTCCGACTCGTTCATTCGGAGGTCGTCCGTGATCCAGCTTCATCGCCGCGCCAAGCAATCCGACATCTCCCCACTCACCGCGCGGCCCAGGCCGTTGGCGGTCACCGCGGAGGAAGACCTCCTCGACGACCTCCTGCGGCTGGCAGCGGCGGCCGGCACTGACCTCGATGTCGAGCACGAGCCCGGCCCGGCAAGGTCGAAGTGGGCGGCTGCGCCCTTGGTTGTGGTCGGCGAAGATCAGGCCGAGGGCTTGGCATACCTGGCTCCGACCCGGCGTCGTGATGTCTACCTGGTCGGGCGGGTCAATGACGACACGTCGGTGTGGCAGCGCGGCGTTGCCCTCGGCGCTGAGCACGTGCTCTTCTTTCCAGACGACGAGACGTGGCTGGCCGATCGGCTGGCCGACGCCGCTGAGGGCGACAATCGGGACGCGCTCGTCGTAGGCGTGGTCGGCGGCCGCGGCGGGGCCGGTGCGTCCGTGCTCGCCACGGCCCTTGCCGTCGTCGCCTGCCGTCGCGAGTTGTCAGCCATGCTGGTTGACCTCGACCCGCTCGGTGGTGGGTTGGACCTCGTTCTCGGGGCGGAACACTCCACCGGCCTGCGCTGGCCGGATCTTGCCGACAGTCGTGGCCGGTTGAGCGCTCGGGCGCTGCAGACGGAACTGCCCGGACGGCACGGCCTGGCCGTGCTGTCGTGGGACCGCGGGGATCTGCTCACAGTTCCGCCGGAGTCAGCCCAGGTAGTGATGGCCGCGGCGCGGCGCGGCTGGGATCTGGTTGTTCTGGATCTGCCACGTACCCGGGACTTCGCGACCGAAGAGGCGGTCTCCTCCTGTTCGGCAGTGCTTCTCGTGGTGCCAGCCGAGGTCCGGGCCGTAGCGGCGGCGTCCCGCGTGGCGGCGGCGCTGACGACGGTCGCCGGGGATGTGCGGGTGGTGAGCCGTGGGCCGTCGTCGTCGGGCCTGGAGGGTTCGGAAGTGGCCACCGCGCTCGGGTTACCGCTTGCGGTCGATATGGCTGCTGAACGCCGGCTCGCCGACCAGCTGGAACGGGGCGACACGCCCGGAATGAACGAACGCGGCCCGCTTGCTCTCGCCTGCAACCAGCTCCTGGACGATCTGCTCTTCGACCATCAGGTGAAAGCGGCATGACAGCTTCGAGCCGGCAACCCGTAGATGACGCACTCCTGGAACAGGTCCGGGCCAAGCTCGCCACCACGACTGAAGCCATGACACCCGCCCGGGTAGCCGCCGCGCTTCGTGCCACCGGCGCCACTCTTGGCGATGCGGCTGTACTGGAGGTCACCGACACGCTGCGGGCTGAGATCAGCGGCGCCGGCCCATTGGAGCCGCTACTCCGCACCGACGGCGTCACGGACGTCCTGGTCAACGGCACCGCCGGTACGTGGGTGGATCGAGGCGACGGGCCCGAGCGGGTGCCGGTCCGCTTTCGAGACGAGGCCAGTGTTCGCCGGCTGGCGCAACGCCTGGCGGCCACGGCCGGCCGACGGCTGGATGAAGCCGCACCGTTTGTCGACGCACGTCTGCCCAGCGGCGTCCGGCTGCATGCGGTACTACCGCCCATCGCCCCGGACGGGCCCCTGATCTCGTTGCGGGTACCGGCCCGGCGAGCCTTCGGTATCGAAGAGCTGGTGCACAGCGGCAGCGTGCCGACCGAACTCGTCCCGTGGCTGGAGGCGATCGTCGGTGCCCGGCTGGCGTTTCTCGTCACCGGCGGCACCGGGACCGGCAAAACCACCGTCTTGCAGGCGTTACTAGCTCTCGCGGACATTCGCGAGCGGATCGTGGTGGTCGAAGACTCCGGTGAGCTCCGCCCCGAACACCCGCACGTCATCCGGCTGGAGTGCCGGACGGCCAATGTCGAGGGGGCCGGGCAGGTGGGACTCGACGACCTCGTGCGCCAGGCCTTGCGGATGCGCCCGGACCGGATCGTCATCGGCGAGGTCCGGGGCTCGGAGATGGTGAGCCTACTTGCGGCCCTCAACACCGGCCACGAGGGCGGCTGCGGGACGCTGCACGCGAACTCGGCCGACGACGTCGCGGTCCGTCTGGAAGCGCTGGGAATCGCCGCCGGACTGCGGCGAGACGCGGTCCACGCTCAGGCTGGAGCCGCTCTGGACGCCGTCGTGCACGTGGCCCGTGATCGAGCCGGGCACCGCCGAGTGAGCGAGGTGGACGTTCTGTCTCGGTCGCGGTCCGGCTGGGTCGAGACCCACCGCGCGTTCACCGTCGACCCCGACGGCGTCGCCAGCAGCGGTCCGGGCCACGCCGAACTGCAGCGACGACTCGCCGTGCGTGGATGGTCTCCATGAGCGACGCCTCGGCCGTCGCTCTGGCCACCGGTGTAGCCGCGATCGCCGCGGCCTTGCTCGCGGGCCCACCGCCCAGCCTGGTGCGGTCCCGGCTCGGCGCACCCGCGGCGATACTCACCTCACGGGCTGCGCGACCACACATCGCGGCACCGGTTTCGCCGCCGTGGATCCGTCTGCCACCGCTACGCGTCCAGATGATCCTCAGCGCGTGCGCCGGTGCCGTGATCGGGCTCACGGTGGCACCCCCCGGAGGCGTTCTAGTCGGTGCGCTGGCACCTCCCGCGGGCATCATGATCTGGTCACGACACCGGCGCGGAGCCGTTCTCAGGAAGCGTGCGGCAGACGTGGCCGAAGCTTGTCTCGCGCTGGCCGGCGAGCTTCGCGCCGGGGTGCCACCAGTACACGCGTTGCGGGCGGTCGCGGCCGAATGGCCTGAGTTGTTCGGACCGGCCGCCGGGAGGGTGGCCGCGGGCGGAGACCCCGCGGCGGCCCTCCGGAGCACGGCAGCACAGCCCGGTGCTCTACCACTCAAGGCGGTTGCCGCCGCGTGGGAGATCTCCGCCCGTACCGGCGCCTCGCTTTCAACCGTGTTGACCGCGGTCACGGACTCTCTGCGCGCGGAGGAATCGGTGCGTCGTGAGGCCGGCTCCCAGCTCGCCTCGGTTCGCGCCACCGCCCGCCTGCTGGCCTTTCTACCAGTGGCCACCCTGTTGCTGTTCTCCACCAGCGGCACAGAACGAACGCCGGTCGAATTCTTGCTCGGAAGCGCGTATGGGTTGGCCTGCCTCGCCGCCGCACTCATCTTTATCGCCGCGGGACTGAGCTGGGTGGAGCGGGTGTCCCGAGCAGCCCAGCCCAACTGAACGGACAACCACCGGTGCTTACACTCGCCGCTGTGCTCAGCGCGGCCGCCGCTGTCCTGCTCGCTACTGGCCAGCTGGGAGCTGAGTCCCGTCTCGAGAGAATCGTGCCTGCCCGGGCTCCGCGGCCGGACGGCGTGACGGCCTGGCCCCGCGCTCAGGCAGCAGGCAGCACACACCGGGATTCCGCGGCAACCGGGCCGCTCAGCTCACGCCGGGCACGCGGCCTCGCGGCTGTGCTCGCCGGCACTTCGGGCGGCGTCCTCGTCGGCGGTGGCTTCGGCCTACTCGTCGCCCCCTTGGCCGCGGTAGGTACCTGGATCGGGTTGGGCAGGCTCGAACCGGCGGCCCTCGCCCGCCGCCGGGAACAGTGCGCAGCCCAGCTTCCTCTAGCCCTGGATCTCCTCTCGGCCGCGCTCGCGGCCGGCTGCCCTCCGGTCCATGCGGTAGAACATGTCGGGCGAGCCTTGGACGATCCTTTGGGGCGGATCCTTGTTCTTGCCGCCGCCGCGGCCCGGGTCGGCGGCGATCCGGCCCGTGCCTGGTCTTCTCTGGAAGGGGACCCCGTACTGCGGCCGCTCGGCCGTGCGCTGAGGTCGGCGACCCTTCGGGGTATCTCCCCCACGGCGGCTCTGCAGAGGGCCGCACAGGATGCTCGGGAAGCGGCCCGCCGGACCGCGGAGACCCGAGCCCGCGCTGTCGGCACCCGGGCGGCGGCTCCCCTCGGCCTGTGCTTCCTGCCGGCGTTCGTGCTGCTGGGCATCGTGCCGGTAGTAGCTACCTCCGGCCTGCCACTGCCCTGAGTTCGAGTGCCGCCTTCTCGAGCCACAGCTACGTGATCGGTGCCGGTCAGACCTGCGTCGCCGCCCGGCGACGGATGGTCGGCGCCGGTGCCGGATGGCATCGAATGAAGCCGCTTCGTCCACAGTCCGAGGCAGCTTCGCGCGGGAGTTATCCACATTCTCGGATCGCCTCTGTCCTGGGCGTTCGCCAGAAAGCAGGCTGGCTGGAGCGCCGCAAAGGGCGGGCTCCGAACCGGCCGGCTGCCGGAACCAGGAGGTACCAATGTTCACGATCATCAACCGGCTGGCCCGCAAGGCCGAAGACGGCATGTCCACGGCGGAATACGCTGTCGGCACCGTCGCTGCCTGTGGATTCGGTGGTGTCCTGTACAAGTTGCTGACAAGCGAGCCGATTCAAGAAACCCTGAGAGAGGTCATCTCGCGGGCGTTCTCGGTCTTCGGCGGATGACCACTACGACGAGGCGCCGGCGACTCCAATCCCGCCGGCGCCCGGCGCGAGGGGATCCGGCCCACCAGAACGAGCGGGGAATGGTGACGTCCGAGATCGCCACCGCGCTTCCAACGTTGGCGGTCGTGCTGGTGATGGCGATCTGGGGCGTTGGCTATGCCTCGGCCCAGCTTCGCTGCACCGACGCCGCACGTGAGGCGGCCCGTGCCGCGGCGCGTGGTGAGGACATGGCCACGGTGATCGAGATTGCCCAGGCGGTCGCACCTGGCCACGCCGAAGTCGATGTGCGGCGGGAGAACGGGATGATCACCATCGAGGTCCGCGCCACGGCAGCAGCGCCACCTCCGCTCGGCTCTTTCCTGGAGCCGACCGTGCGCGGCCGGGCGGTGGCGCTCGAGGAGTGGCCGTGACGAGTTCGCCTGGCAAACGTGGCGAACGCGGGGCGGGATCGGTGCTGATTCTCATCACCGTGATGGTCGTGACGGCTGCTTTCCTGGCCGTTGCCCTCCTGGCGTCGGGTGTCTCCGCCCGGCGCCAGGCCGCCGCCGCGGCTGATCTGGCAGCCATAGCGGCGGCTGCGCGCGTCTACGAAGGCCCTGCGGCAGCGTGTGCCACGGCTGAGAGTGTTGCCACCGCCAACAACGCGAGCCTGCGAGACTGCGTGGTGGACGGTCACGAGGTCGAAGTCCAGGTCCGGGTGTCCGTCACGGGCGGCGCAGCGGCGTGGGTGTCCCATCAAGACCGGCGCGCACGCGCCGGCGCGGGACACTAGCTGTACTCAGCCACGCACCCGTGCCTAGGCTTCCGGCGCTTCCTGCGGGCGTGGATTGGTGCGTACAGCACCAATACACGCCAGCACCACGCAGCCGATTGCGGCCCACTCGCGCAACTGGAGGATCTCACCGAGCAAGATCAACCCCACCATCGCGGCAACCACCGGCTCGAGGCTCATCAAGATGCCGAAGGTCTTCGCCGGAATCCGGCGTAGCGCTTCGAGTTCCAGGGTGTACGGAATGGCTGAGGACAGCAGGCCGACGGCAACGGCCACGGCTACCAGATGCGGCTGCCACATCTGGGCGCCGCCCTCGACGAGACCGATCGGCGCCACCACAACCATTCCCACCGTACTGGCGACGGCCAGGCCGGACGAACCTTCGAACCTGCGGCCCGTCTCGACGCTGAGGAGGATGTACGCGGCCCACCCCGCGGCGGCCACCAGCGCGAAGATGACTCCGACCGGGTCCAGATCGTCCGCGCTGCCTCGGGTGAGCAAGAGGACACCCAAGGCGGCGAGTGCCACCCAGGCGACATCGATCCGCCGGCGGGAGAACGCCACGGACACACCCAACGGTCCGAGGAACTCGATGGTCACGGCGATTCCGAGCGGAATTCTCGAGAACGACTGATAGATGGCGAAGTTCATCGTCGCTAGTGAGAGCCCGAATCCCACCAGAACCATCGTGCCGGCACGGTCGATCCGCGGCAGCCACGTACGGATGAGCTTGCGGGCGAGGATCCCCAAGATCACCGTAGACGTCAGCAACCGCATGAACACGACCGCGCTGGGCGGCATCTGGTCGAACAGACCTTTCGCGATACCAGCACCGAGCTGAACCGAGACGATGCCACCAAGGACAAGTGCGGGTGCCGGAAGTGAGCGCCACAGCTGATTCATTCCAGCAGCACTCCGAGTAACCGCAATGCACCGGCCTTGTCCAGCGGTTCATTGCCATTGCCACACTTCGGCGACTGCACGCACGACGGACACCCCTGATCGCACGGACAGCCGGCGATCGTCTCATGCGTCGCACGCAGCCATTCGGCTGCCGCGTGATAGCCGCGTTCGGCGAATCCAGCGCCACCCGGATGGCCGTCATGGACGAAGACGGTCAGCAATCCGGTGTCGGCATGCCGCACCGTTGACAATCCGCCCACGTCCCACCGGTCGCAGCTCGCGATCAAGGGCAGCATCCCGATCGAGGCGTGCTCGGCCGCGTGCGCCGCTCCCGCCGCATCCGCCTCATCGACCCCGGCGGCGGCCACGACGTCGTCCGGAAGCGTCCACCACACCGCGCGGGTTCGCAGCCGCCGCGCCGGCAGGTTCAGCGGCTCGCTGCCGATGACCTGCCCGGTTCCGAGTAATCGCTTCGTGTATCCGACCACCTGGCTGGTCACCTCGACGTCACCGAGAACGAGCCGGGCGGGCCCGAAGCGCTGCGACTCCGACTCGGTGATCACCGAGGTGTCGGTGACCTCCTGCGCCGTTGTCGTGTAGTCGGGCGCGTCTCTCTCCAGGAGCGCAATTCCAGCATCCACTTCCAGATCCCGCACGACGTACGTTTCCCCCTGATGTACGTACACCGCTCCGGTGTGAACGCTGTGGTGCGCACGCCCGGCGTCAGCGGTGCCGAGGACCCGTCCGGTCTCCGGCTCGACCAACGTCACCAACCCCCCGGCCCCTCTGAGGTCAGCGAGGTCAGCCGCACGGTCTCGTTTGGTCCAGTGCCACCGGGGCCGATTGGTCCCACGGCGCCGGAGCTGCCCGGCTGCCTCGAGATCGGCCACGACCTCTGGAGCGCCGGGGCCGAATATCTCGACGTCAGCCTCGGACAGCGACTTCTCCGCGGCGGCAGCGCACAGGTGCGGCGCCAGCACATAAGGATTGTTCGGATCCAGCACGGTAGCTTCCACCGGCCGTCCGAAGATCACTTCAGGGTGATGAACCACGTACGAGTCGAGCGGGTCGTCGCTGGCGATCAGCACCGCCACGGAATCGCGACCGGCTCTCCCGGCACGGCCCGATTGCTGCCACAACGAGCCCAGGGTCCCTGGCCAGCCGGCGATCAACACCGCGTCGAGGCCGCTGATGTCCACCCCCAACTCCAGGGCCGTAGTGGCGGCCACACCACGCAGCTGCCCCGTCTGCAGGGCCTCCTCGAGGGCACGCCTCTCGTGAGCCAGGTAGCCGGCGCGGTATGACGCAACCCGGGAAGAAAGCTCCGGATCCACTGGCTGCAACGCTGTCCGGGTGAGCTCAGCCACTGTCTCGGCCGCTCGCCGTGAACGGACGAATGCCACCGTTCTCGCATCCGCCACGATGAGATCAGCCAGCAGGTCGGCGGTCTCCGCCAGCACGCCACGCCGCTTCGGGCGCTCGCCCGAGGAAGCCTGCCAAGGTGGTTCCCACAAGACGAACGACGTGGCGCCCCTGGGTGAGGCGTCATCGGTGACGGCCTCCGCCGGCCGGCCGGTGAGCAGCTCCGCCGTGGCCGCGGGGTCGGCCGACGTCGCCGACGCCAGGACAAACGTCGGGTCCGCGCCGTAGGCGTTGCAGATCCGTCGCAGCCTGCGCAGCACCTGCGCGACGTGTGAGCCGAACACACCGCGGTACTCGTGGCATTCGTCGACCACCACGAACCGCAACGCGCGCAGGAACCCAGCCCAGCGGTGATGCCCCGGCAACACGGATCGATGCAGCATGTCCGGATTGGTCAGGATGTACGTGGCATGGCTCCTGGCCATGATCCGCAGCTCGGCCGGAGTGTCGCCGTCGTACGTCGCGGCGACGATGTCGGGAACTGCTAGTTCGTCGAGAGCGCGCAGTTGGTCGGCCGCCAATGCCTTAGTCGGCGAAATGTACAGCGTCGTGCCGCCTTGTCGCCGGCCGCCACGAGCGGCGGTGAGCGCGGGCATCAGGTAGGCCATCGACTTGCCGGAGGCCGTACCGGTGGCCAGCGCGACTGACGTGCCGGCCCACGCGAGTTCCGCGGCGGCGGCCTGATGCGACCACGGCGCCGGGATACCCGACGCGACGTAGCGTTCGCGCACCACCGGATCGAGCCAGCCTGGCCACCCAGCGAGGCGAGACGGACGCGACGGTATGGACTCCACATGCGTGACCCGGCCATGCCGGGTAGGGCCGGCCAGCAGCGTCTCGAGGAGGTCAGTGGTGCCACGCACGCCCGAAAGTCTTTCATCCGTGGTTCAATTCGGTGAGAGTGGAACCGGTGTGACGGCGCGATCGTCCAAGAGATCACGTCAGCAAAAGGGGGAGGATCCGGTGGGTCAGGCGAAGCGGTCCGAGGCTAATGTTGGCGGATCGTGCAGCGCCGCACACCAGGCACGACGCGGTGCCTGGATCGGACCACCGAGGCCGGCTGGCGGCGACACCGCACATGATCGTCGGGTAGTCACGTATGTGCAAAGCAGTGGCCCGTCGTGACCGATCTGGAGGCTGTTCGTGGACCTGTCGTTGTCGACTCGTGTTGAAAGCGGCCCCTGGGGTGACCGGAGCGTCGTCGATGTCGCCGGTGAGATCGACGTGTACACCGCTCCCAAACTTCGGGAGCAGTTGGTGGAAATCGTCGACGCCGGTCAGTACCACATCATCGTGGACATGCACGGCGTCGAGTTCCTCGACTCCACGGGGCTAGGGGTACTGGTCGGCGGCTTGAAGCGCGTCCGCCAACACGATGGCTCTCTCCGGCTCGTCCGGGTACAGGAGCGGATCCTGAAGATCTTTCGAATCACCGGGCTGACCAAGGTTTTTCCGATTCACGACACTCTCGAGGAAGCTCTGGCCGGCGAATGAACTAGTGCGTGCCGGTACGTACCATCCAACTGATGTGGCGCATCCGCGAAGACTCGTATCTATCCCGGCGTTGACGCCCACCGGCACCCCCGGAGCTGGTCGATAAAGGCCGCCTCGGCCTACCCCGATGTGCAACTGACCGGGCGCGGCATCTAGACTCCCGGACCAGTCGGGCCGGGAGTCTGTGTGGGGATCCGGCCCTGTTGCAGTAGTCCATGATCTCGTGGCGGCTGCCTTCAGCCGTGCCGGGATCTCCCCGATCACCGCCTTCGCCCGAGGGCTACGTCAAGGAGGACGAATGACCGGGCCCATTTACACAGCCGACGGAGTATCCGTCTCTTTATCCGGCGGGAACCTGTCGTACATAGTCGTGGTAGCGCTTATTGCGCTGGCGGCACTTGTCATGGCCGCGCTGTTCCGGCGCGAGGTGCTTGCCGCCGACGAGGGCACCGAGAACATGCGCAAGATCGCGCACGCCGTACAAGAAGGCGCCTCGGCTTACCTGAACCGGCAGTTCAAGACGCTCGGTATCTTTGCCATCCTGGTTTTCGCCCTGTTGTTCCTGCTCCCGGGTGATCCCGGAGTGCGGATCGGCCGTTCGATCTTCTTCCTGGTGGGCGCCGGATTCTCGGCGGCCGTGGGCTACCTCGGCATGTGGCTGTCCACCCGGGCCAACGTGCGAGTCGCCGCTGCCGCCCGCGACAACCAGCGGGAACCGGCGATGCGGTTGGCCTTCCGAACCGGTGGCGTCGTCGGTATGGCCACCGTCGGCCTGGGTCTCTTCGGCGCCGCACTGGTGGTGTTGCTCTACCGCGGCGATGCGCCGATGGTGCTGGAAGGCTTTGGCTTCGGCGCCGCACTGCTGGCGATGTTCATGCGTGTTGGTGGCGGCATCTTCACCAAAGCCGCGGATGTCGGCGCAGACCTGGTCGGCAAAGTCGAGCAAGGTATCCCCGAGGACGACCCCCGCAACGCCGCGACCATCGCCGACAACGTCGGTGACAACGTCGGCGACTGCGCGGGTATGGCGGCCGACCTCTTCGAGTCATACGCGGTGGTGCTCGTCGCGGCGCTGATTCTCGGGTCCGCGGCGTTCGGCGCCGAGGGCCTCGTCTTCCCGCTGATCGTTCCGGCTATCGGAACGCTGACGGCCGTCCTTGGCATCTACCTCACCAAGGCGCGCGTTGGAGAGAGCGGCCTGACCAGCATCAATCGGGCATTTTATCTATCAGCTGGACTCGGGGCCATACTGTCGGCCATTGCGGCCTACGCTTACCTGCCGGGCACATTCCAGCAGCTCGACGGCGGTATCGGCGACCACGACGGAGACCCGCGACTGCTCGCCGCGCTCGCCGTGCTCATCGGTGTAGTCCTGGCCGGCCTGATTCTGTTGCTCACCGGTTACTTCACCGGAACAGACAAGAAGCCCACCCAGGACGTCGGTCGAACCTCTCTGACCGGCCCGGCAACAGTGATCCTGTCCGGATTCGCTCTAGGACTCGAGTCGGCGGTGTACACGGCACTGGTCGTGGCAGCCGCGGTTTACGGCACGTTCCTCCTGGGCGGCGGCTCGCTGCTGCTGTCGCTGTTCCTGATCGCTTTGGCTGGCACCGGCCTGCTGACGACCGTCGGGGTCATCGTCGCCATGGACACGTTCGGTCCGGTCGCGGACAACGCCCAGGGAATCGCCGAGATGTCGGGCGACGTCGAGGGCGAGGGCGCGCAGCTGCTCACCGAGCTCGACTCCGTGGGCAACACCACCAAGGCCGTCACGAAGGGCATCGCGATCGCGACGGCGGTGCTGGCCGCCACGGCGCTCTTCGGTTCCTACATGGACGTCATCATGCGTGAGCTACGCGAAGTCGGAGCCACCTTGGACGCCCACGACTCCTTCGTCCTGGAGATCTTCTCGCCGAACGTTCTGGTCGGCGTGCTGATCGGCGCCTGTGTGGTGTTCCTCTTCGCCGGATTGGCGATCAACGCCGTCGGCCGGGCTGCCGGCGCCGTCGTGTTCGAGGTTCGCCGTCAGTTCCGCGACGACCCGGGCATCATGGCCGGAACCACTCGACCCGAGTACGGCCGAGTGGTGGACATCGTCACCAAGGACTCGCTCCGTGAGCTCGCGACCCCGGGCCTGCTGGCCGTGTTGGCCCCCATCTCGGTCGGCTTCGGTTTGGGTATCGGCGCACTGGCGGGCTTCCTCGGTGGTGCCATCGCGTCCGGCATGCTGATGGCGGTTCTGCTGGCCAACTCCGGTGGAGCGTGGGACAACGCCAAGAAACTCGTCGAAGACGGTCACCACGGCGGCAAGGGTTCACCTGCCCATGACGCGACCGTGATCGGCGACACCGTCGGCGACCCGTTCAAGGACACCGCCGGTCCGGCGATCAACCCGCTGCTGAAGGTGATGAACCTGGTCTCGGTTCTGATCGCCCCGGCGATCGTCGTCATGACAGTCGGCGCCGACGCCAACGACGGTCTGCGGTACACGATCGCCATCGTCGCCGCGCTGATCATCGTGGCGTCCGTGTGGATCTCCAAGCGGCGCTCGACCGTCATCTCGGACGAGCAACCCGCCCGCGAGAACGTCTCCGCCTAGCCAGATAACCGAACAGCAACCCTAAGTGATCGTCTGGGGCCGCAAGCGGCTCCAGACGATCACTTTGTTGGGGCCCGTCATACGTTCCGTGGCTGCGTTGACGCGTGTCGTGGCTGGGAAACCTGTGGATACATCTCAAGCCTTCCGGTGATCGTCAGTACGTTGTGGTTGCTACAGGGGTGATCGACAGCGCCTTGTGGCTGTCACCAACAACCAATACCCACTGACGATCACCCACGACTCGGGTCGAGAACGCGTCAATCAGCGGGTGAAGGCCGCAACAGACACCACCACTCCTCGGTAGTGCTCGTCGTCCACCTCGGCCGTCGGCACCCCCACCCTGGTCATCTCCGCGATCAACGGCTTTGGTGAACGTGTTCGCACGAACGTGTGCACACCGCCCGGCATCCCGCTGAGTTCCCCAAGTGAGCCGAGATGCGCCGCGAGCCGCTCCCGCCGTCGCGCGTAAACGTTGCGCACCCGGCGAATATGGCGGTCGAGCCCGCCAGATGAGATCAGCTCGGCCACAGTCAGTTGCACCATTGTCGAGAGGCCGAGATCGGTTCGCTCACGCTGCTCGCGAAGCCGCGATACGACGCCTTGTGGTGCGACGATCCATCCGATCCGCAGCCCGGGCGCGAGGACCTTCGACAACGATCCCAAGAGCACGACGGTGTCTGGGGCCAGCGCCTGCATCGCTGACGGCGTGTTCGGCGGCGCCAGGTGGGAGTCCCAGTCGTCTTCGATCACCCAGCGGCCCGCCTCGTTACAGGCATCCACCAGCGCGCGCCGTCGCTCAGCCGGCATCAGCGCACCGGTCGGGTACTGATGCGTCGGGGTGACGAGCACGGCACCGGCGCTGTCCGGAATGCTGTCGGGAATAAGACCCTGGTCGTCGATACGCACCGACTCGACCTGGACCAGCTGCCGCATCATCTGGGTGGATCCTGGCGACCCAGGGCTCTCCACTGCCCAAATCCGCACTCCGAGCACCTCGGCCAGCAATGCCATTGCATGGGAGACCCCGCCGGTGACATGGATATCGTCCGGCGCGGCCGGAACCCCTCGGGTACGCCGAAGCCAGTCGGCCAGCACCGCGCGCAGCCGCGGATGCCCAGACGGGTCGGGATATCCCAGGTCGGCGCCTGCCAGTTTGGACATCGCCGCGCGCGTCGCCGCGGACCAGGCTCGATACGGAAACAGCGCGGGGTCGGGAACACTTGGCGAGCGCGGCGGAGCCGCGGACGTCGGCGCGGCGGGGATGGCGGGGCCGATGCCGGGTGCACCAGCGACGACGGGCCGCCGGCGCGGCGCCATCCGGACAAATCCCTCAGCGGCCAGCTGCGAGTACACCGCGTCGGTGGTGCCCCGGGCCACCCCAAGGCTCGCGGCAAGATCCCTGGCACCGGGCAGGGCATCCCCTGCACCGAGCTGACCATTGTGGATGGCCGAGATCAGGCGGGCCCGGAGCCACCCACTCTTCCCGTTGTCCGGCACTTCGCCACACAACGCAGCCAGGCGAGAGGCATCGTCGGACAGCACTGGCCCAGTAAACCACTGCACCTCTGGCCCTGTCTATAGGCCAGTTACTCGGTCAGAGTCGTGCTTGTGCCTACTCTCATCGCTTCCCGGTCCCGAGTGCCGTCCACCACGGTCGGCGCAGCACGCTGTGCGGCCGGCATGGCGATCGTCGGCACTTCCATCGCGATCGCTCCGGCGCTGGCCGACTATCCCGTTCTGGCCGGACAAGCTTGGCGCTACCTGCTGGCCGGGCTGATTCTGGCTGCGCTGCTCATCCACCAAGCCACGCCCGGCGCGATGCCGTTTTCGCCCACCAACCGCCTGAGTGGCGCCATCGGACGCGGTTGTGCCCGAGCTCGCGCCGCCGCCCAACCGTTGTCGCGGGTGTCAACCAGCAACGCCCTGCGCCTGACCGGTATCGCCGTCACGGGCCTCGCCGCGTTCAACTGGCTGTTGATCGAAGGAACCCGGCACGCCGATCCGGCCTTCATGGCATCTGTGGTCGGAGCCACTCCTGTCGTCCTAGCACTGGCCGGGCCGCTGACGACCGGCGGCCGGGTCAAGCCTGCGACGGTCGTCGGCAGTGCACTCGTACTGGTGGGAATTGTGCTGGTGCATGGCGCCACCGGCGCCCCATTGGTCGCACTTCCGTATGCCCTCGGCTTTCTCGCCTGCGAGGTGGCTTTCACCCTTCTGGCCGTCCCAGTGCTGCGAGAACTGACACCTCTGCAACTCTCGGCCTCGGTCTGCCTGATCGCGACGCCCATACTCGCCGTTCTGAGCATCTTCGAACCGGGCCCGAGCCTGCAACTGCCAACCGGGACCGAGACGCTGGCACTGCTCTATATGGCGGTCCTGACCACAGCGGTGGCGTTCCTCCTTTGGTACAGCGGCGTAGCCCAGCTCGGCGCCGACCGGGCCGGGCTATTCGTCGGCATCATGCCCGTCGCCGGCTATCTGGCGGGTCTGGTGCTCGGCACCTCGACATGGGCGGTACCGGCGCTCATCGGCGTCACGTTGTGTGGCCTCGGCATCGCGGTAGGGCTCACCCCGAGTCGCCGGCGCTCCAACGCCGGCGACCCAAGCAGAGCCAACCAATAGACCCAGCACCGTTACCGGCTCAGCCGCTGGAAGCGGCGGACCGCCAGTGGCAGGAAGATCGCGGTGATGATCACCGGCCAGACCAGGGCCATCAGCAACGCGTTCTGCTCGATCCAGGTATCGCCCACGGCAGGCGGGTTACCGAACAGTTCACGCGCCGCCGTCACCGTCGACGACACCGGATTCCACAACGCGATGGTTCCCAGCCAAGTCGGCATCAGGGACGGCGCGACGAACACGCTGGAGATCATCGCGAACGGGAACGCCACGGCGAACAGGCTTCCGGCTGCTTCCTCGTTCGGCACCAGCAGACCGAGCCAGACACCCACCCAGATCAGCGCGAACCGCAAGAGGAGGAACAGCGCGAACGCCGCCAGCGTCCCCAGGATGCCGCCTTGTGAACGCCATCCAACGACGAGAGCGGTCATGGCCAAGACCAGGAGATCGAGCGTGGCTGCGATGAGATCGCCGCCTCCACGGCCGGTGACGACGGCGGACGGTGCCATCGGCATCGACCGGAAGCGGTCGGTGACACCCTTGGTGGTGTCGAAAACCACCGCGTACGCCGTGTTCATGAACGCCATCGCCATGGTCATCCCGAACAGGCCAGGCATGAGGAACTCGCGGTAGTCACCCCCGCCCGGCACCGACATCGCACTGCCGAAGACATACCCGAACAGCAGCACGGACACGATCGGGAAACCGAGCTGCCAAGCGATGTTCGACGGCTGCCGGACGTAATGGGTCATACCGCGGCGCACAATGGTCCAGCCGTCGGCGAAGGCCCAATACAGCCGCCGGCTAGGACCGTCGTCAGGGACGTCCGCCGTCGACGGACTCGAGTGGATCGTCTGGGTACTCATTCTCCGCTGCTCCCGTTGCCGTGCTGTGCTGCCGTTTCGCTTTCTGCCCGGTGGCCGGTGATCGTCAAGAAGACCTCATCCAGCGTCGGCCGCCGCAGTCCGATGTCTTCGACGCCGACACCTGCGTCCTGCAGTGTCCGTGCCACCTCGGTGAGCGCCGCCACTCGATCAGTTACCGGCGCGTGTATGCGGCGGTCTTCGTCATCGATGCCCGGCTCGGCGGATGCGACCTGCGCGACCACTTTGACGGCCTGCGGGATGTCCGACGGCTCTTGGACAACGACCTCGATGCGGTCTCCCCCAACGATGTTCTTCAGCCCACCGGGAGTGTCGTCAGCCACGACGCGGCCGTTGTCGATCACGGCGATCCGCTCGGCAAGCTGGTCGGCCTCGTCCAGGTACTGAGTGGTCAGGAGCACCGTCGTACCCTGCTCCACCAATGAACGAATCGCTTGCCATACCTCGTTGCGGCCCCGAGGATCCAGGCCGGTGGTGGGTTCATCCAGAAACAGCACGTCTGGAGAGAGGATCATGCTCGCGGCCAGATCGAGCCGGCGCCGCATCCCGCCGCTGTACTCTTTGACCCCCTTACCCGCGGCCTCCACCAGGTCGAACTGCTCCAGCAGCTCTTCCGCGCGCAGCGCCGCCCGCTTGGGACCGAGATGGAATAGCCGACCGAACATCCGCAGGTTCTGCCGGCCAGTCAGCACCTCGTCAAGAGCGGCGTACTGTCCGGTGAAGCCGATCTTGCTCCGCACCTGCCGGGGCCGCTTGACCACATCGAAGCCGGCCACCTCCGCTCTTCCGCCGTCCAGCCGGACCAGAGTGGCCAGGATCCGGACGGCTGTTGTCTTACCCGCACCGTTCGGCCCAAGCAGGCCGTAAACCGTTCCCCGAGGCACGACGAGGTCGAAGCCATCGAGGGCTCGCTTCTCCTTGTACTGCTTCACAAGCCCTTCGGCGACGATCGCGGTCTCAGCCACGACGCCTCCTTTCCTTCTCTTCGGTGCCCAATCCGAGCACAACTGCGTACACTATACCCTCAACGCGTACAGCGCACGCATTTATTTCTTCAAGACCATCCGACGGTCACTCGATTCCGATCGCTCGGTTCCGAGTATATAGCTGTGCCGTGCACTCGGAGCAACTCGGCTGAAAGACACCCAGGAGCTACCCATGACACGTCACCATTCCCGCGAGCCAGGTAACGCGCCTACTACCAGGCGCTCTAAGCTGGACAGACCATGACGACGGAGTACAGCGGCAGCGGCGACGTCTCCAGCAGCCTGGAGTTGATGTGGGGGCTACGTGAGCGATCCACTCGCGGGCCCAAACCAGGGCTGACTCTCCCCAAGATCGTCGAGGCGGCTATCGAGGTGGCCGACGCAGAAGGGCTCAGCGCGCTGTCAATGCGCCGGGTCGCGACCAACCTCGGGGTCGGCACCATGTCGCTTTATCGCTACGTACCGGGTAAGAACGAGTTGCTCGACTTGATGCTGGATCACGTCTCCGGGCCGGACGACATCCTCGACTACGAGCCTTCGAGCTGGCGAGATCTCTTGAACCGAATGGCCCACGACACCTGGCAGCTGTGTATGCGGCATCCGTGGTACCCGTTCGTCGACCAGGCTCGCCCACTGATCGGGCCCAATGGGCTACTGGGCCTCGAGTACATTTTCCGCCACCTGCGTGGGACCGGCCTGGGGGACCAACAGCTAGTGATGATCATCGGCCTGATCGACGATTTCGTGACCGGGATGGCGCGCACTCACATCAGCTCCAAGCAGGCCGAGGAACGCACCGGCATCAGCAACGACGAGTTCTGGGCCACCCAGGAGCCGATCCTCAGCAGAGCCATGGAAAGCGGCCAGTACCCCACGATGGCCGGACTGGACGAGAACACCTTCGCATTCGGCTATGAAGAGCATTTCGAGTTCGGCCTGGCGCGTATCCTCGATGGTCTCGAAGTCTTCATCGAAGGCCGCCCCGGCGCGGCAAAATGATCGGTGTCGCCGCATCAGGGTGTTCGAGCACCTCAACGTCATGCTTGTAGACATCGCTGAGGAGTTCACTGGAGAACACGTCGCCCGGCCGCCCCTGTGCTGCCATCCGGCCCTGGGAAAGCACAGCAACCCGATCGGCGTAGGCGGCGGCCAAGTTCAGGTCATGCAGAACCACCACCACCGCGTCGCCCGCGGCTGCGCGATCGCGGGCCACTTCTAGAACCAGTTCTTGGTGATGCAGGTCCAACGCCGCGGTCGGCTCGTCGAGCAAGATCACCTGGGTCCGCTGAGCCAGCACCCGGGCCAACGCCACACGAGCTCGTTCACCGCCGGAGAGCGAGCCGAACCGCCGAGTCGCAAACGACTCCACATCGGTCGCGGCCATCGCCTCCAGGACCGCTTTCTCGTCGTCGTCCTCGAGTGAAGTCCCCGACCACGGGGCACGACCCATCGCGACAACTTCGGCGACGGTGAACGGGAACGAGAGGGTGATCTGCTGCAGCAAAACTGACCGGCGCATCCCCGATTCGGTAGGCGTCCAGTGCTGAACCACCCGCCCGAACAGCTCGGCTGTACCTTCGTCTGGGATCACATCGCCGGTCAAGACCGACAACAACGTCGACTTCCCGGCGCCGTTCGGACCCACGAGGGCGACGACCTCTCCGGTATACACCTCGAGGGACACCTCGCGCAGAATCGGCACGCCACCGAACCGCACCCCTACCGCTTGGGCGGAGATGGCTGGCAGCCCTGGGGACAGCCTGCCCGGCAACCTCGACGATCGGCGCCAGCTCATCGCCGTCATGCCCACCCTCCTGCACGGTTACGGGTCCGGCGCAACAACCAAAAGAAGAACGGACCACCCACCAGGGCCGTGAGCATGCCGATCGGTAGATCGGCGTAGGCGATCGCGGTGCGGGCGACCAGGTCGGCGGTGACGAGGAGCACCGCGCCACCCAGCGCGCTTGCCGGAATCAGTAGCCGATGCCCAGGCCCGACGAGCATCCGGATCAGATGCGGAACGACCAGCCCGACGAATCCGATGACACCGGCGAACGCCACCCCAGCGCCGACGAGCATCGCTACCGCCGTGATGGCGAGTATCCGGACCCGCTCCACATTGACTCCGAGGTGGCGCGCGGCCCGATCACCGAGCGACAGCAGATCCATCGGCTTCGCCAGTACCAACGCCGCGACCAAGCCGACCACGATGAAGGGGGCCACAGCGGCGACGGCCATCCAGCGGGCGCCGTTCAGACTGCCCATCTGCCAGAAGACAATCTGCTCTCGCGCCTCCGGAGTGGCGACGAAGGTGGCGAAGGCCACAATCGCGAAGGCGACCGCGGTCACCGCGACGCCCGTGAGGATCATCGTCACCACCTCGGTCCGCCCGCCGACACGGGACAGGGCGTAGACGAGAAGCGTCGCGACCAGACCGGTGGTGAACGCCGCCACCGGAACCGTCCACTCACCAAGCACGCTGGCGCCGGTCACGAACACCAGGCTGGCGCCCACGGCTGCTCCCGGCGAAACCCCGACGATGGCCGGCTCGGCCAACGGATTGCCGAAGGTGCCCTGCATCAGCGCACCGGCGGTGGCCAGCGCGGCTCCCACCAAGACGGCGAGCACGACCCTGGGGAAGCGCACCAGCCACAACGTGTTCTCCCCTTGTGGGTGCTCGGGCAGGGGACCGATGTCGAGCGGAAGGTCGACGGTGACACCGACCCACGCCAGCAGCCGCTCCAGCCCGGAGTCGAGCCGGTGCATGATCGATCCAGCCACTTCCGCCGGCGCGATCGCGAGCTGACCACGCCCCGCCGCCAGGACGATGACCACCAACAACGCCGCTGTGAGCCCCGCCAGCAGAAGTGTCGCCCGAAGTCGCGCCGACATCGCGCGCGACGTCGGTGTTTCCGAGGGCGGTTCTCCCGCGGATGCCGCCGCGCCGCTCGGCGACCTTCCCGAACGCGCCGGCCGATCGGTCCCGGCCCTGGATGTGACACTCACGGCGCGTAGACGGCCTCGGCGAGGGCGGCAATGGTCCGCCCGGTTCGCGGTCCGAAACTCAGCAGCTGGGTGTCCGCCATGTCCACGACTCGTTGCTTCTCCCCCGCGGGCGTCTGAGCCACACCTGGGATCTTCGCCAGGCCGCCGACGCCTCCGATGGAGTTCAACCCTTCGGTCATCATGATGATGACGTCGGGACTGGCTTCTATCAGTGCTTCGGACGTTATCTGGGTAAACGAGCGGCCGAGACCGATGTCTGTGCCGACGTCGATCGCCCCGATCGCCTGGATCATGGCGTCCGCGCCAGAGCCCGGCCCAGCCAGGAGCTGAACCGCGCCGCCACGGGTATAGAGGAAAGCGATACGTAAGGGCCCGGCGTCCTCTGGTGCCCAGGACATCGACCCAAGGATCTCTTCCTCCGTCTGTTCGACCAGCATCTCGCCCACCTCCGGCACCCCGAGAGCACCGGCCACGGCCCGGATCTGGCTAGGCACCCCACCGAGGGTGCGAGCGTCGTCGAAGAAGATCACCGGGATACCCGCGTCTCGAAGCTGCTGTTGAACCTCGGGCGGGCCGATACTCGCGTCGGTGAGGACCACGCTGGGGTTGAGATCCAGAATGGCTTCGGCATTGAGGTCGTGGGCGCCGGGCGTGACCACCGGCAGGTGCTCGGCCTGCGGGAATCCGGTGGAGGTGTCGCGCCCCACCACGTAATCACCCATGCCGAGGCTGAACACGATCTCGGCCAGGGTGCCGTAGAGGTCGACGGCCAGAATCCGGCTGGTTTCAGTCACCTGCACTGTCTCGCCGTCGCAGGATTCGACAGTAACCGGGAGTTTCGGGGCGGGATCGTTGACCACCGGGTGGATGTTCTCATCGGCGATCTCGGCGGTGGACGGTCCGCTCAGCGTGCGTGGGTCAGGCCGGTTGGTGGCGTCTCGGCCAGCACTGGCAGGTTGCTCGAACGGGCGCCCATCGGCGTCGACGGAGACCGCGAAGCCCTCGACGGGGTCGGGGCACGCGTTGACGACGGAATCCCCGGCGGCGTCCGCGTTCGGCACGGCTTCGTCGCGGTCCGCCTCGACGTCGTCGTCGTTGCTCTCCCCGCCCGCGGCATTCCCCTCCGCACCGGCGGGTCCGCTCACCTCACCTGCCCCAGGCGGGCTTGCCTCACCCCCGCACCCGACGACGAGAAGGCCGGCTACCGCCAGCACACACACGAGGCGGCGGGAATCGCGACGAAGCACACTCGATGGCACCCTGACCGCCTCTCAGAGCCCGGTGCCGAGCTCGACGGCGCGGCTCAATTCGACGAACACGTCGGTGTTGAGCCGGTAGGCAGTCAACACCTCCTGAATGACGCGCTCCTGCTCGTCCGGGTCCAACGCGAGTGCGTCCAGCTTGTCCCGGTAGGCGTCCTTGAACAGCTTGGGACGCGGAATCCGGTCGAACCGATAGAAGCTGATCCCGGCGCCCTCGATGCCGTAGACGCGGCCGACCACCTGACCGATAGCCAGTCCACCGGAGAGATCGCCTAGGTAGCGGGTGTAATGATGCGCAACGAACCCAGCCGGCCATCCAGCCATGTCGCGGATGCGGGCGGCGTAGCGCCGAGTGGCCGGCAGCGGCGTGATTCGCTCACGCCATCCCGGCTCGAGCAGAGCGTCGAGATCCTCTCGCAGGTGCGGCACACGCACCAGGTCGTCTGTGACGAACGCCCCGGCACAAGGGTTGTTACGTAGCTCACGCCCCACCGCTTCGAGTGCCTCGTAGATGAAGAGGTGCTGGATAACCATCTGGGCGTATCCGCCGCGGTCGATCTCCCCGTTCATCAGCGCTTTCATGAAGCTGGCCCCTTCGGCCCGCTGGTGCACGCCCCTGCTGCGATCCCGCAGCAATTGGGCAAAGGACGGTCGTCGATCCGTGGTCGTCGCAGTCACAAGCACTCCTCAAGCCGACAAATTAAGGTTAGCCTACCCGAAACGAGGTAAGCCTTACCTAGTTGACCTATGGTCCAATTCGCATACATCAGAGGTGGAAGATGAAAACACCGCCCGCACGGCCCTCGCGGTCGCGTGCTCGGCACCGAGCACCACTCGTGGTCGCTCTCGGGCTTGCGCTAACGCTCGGAGTGACCTTTGCCGCTACGACGGCCGGGGCGGCTACGGGCACCGGCCCGGACGGCCAGGACGTCACCGTGTCCAAGACCAGCGGACTCGACCCCGAAGGCGAAACGATCACGGTGTCGGGTTCCGGATTCGATCTGAGCAAGGGCATCTACGTGGCGTTGTGCGTGGACAACGGTGCAGGGCAAGCACCGACGCCGTGTCTGGGCGGGGTAGACATGGAAGGCTCCAGCGGCTCATCGGCCTGGATCTCGTCGAACCCGCCTAGCTACGGGGAAGGACTTGCCGAGCCGTTCGACGAAGTCGGCGGCCAAGGCTCGTTCAGCGTCCAGTTGACAGTCGCGGCCAGTGACGAGTTCACCGATTGCCTCGACCCGTCCGTCGCGCCGAACGGCTGCGTCGTCGGCACCCGGGCCGATCACACTCGCACCGGAGATCGCAGTGCGGATGTACGCATCCCGGTGACGTTCGGCGGTTCCGGATCCGGTTCCGGATCCGGATCCGGCGAGGACGAGGCCGGGTCCGGTGGGCAGCCCGGAAACGGCACGGGGGCGCCAGCCACCCAGACCCCGACGCCGTCGGCCACCGGCGCCACGAACGGCGCCACACCAGGTGCGGAGGCCACGACGGCCGGGGCCGGCGACGACCTCGCCCGTACTGGAGCCGCGCCGGCCTTGGCTATCGGCGCTGCCGTCTTCGGTCTCATCGCGGGCACCGCACTCATGGCTGTTCGCCGGCGCACCGGCGCGCCGCTATGAGCAGGTGGTTTCAGACGTCAACCCATCTGGCAGAGGCCAATCGAGCACGCTTCACAAGGAGATATCCGTGACAAGACACGATTACCGGCGCCGGGCGTTCCGGCGACCGGCCGTGGCTGCCTTATCAGCGGCCCTCACCCTCGGCGGTCTCACCGCTGCCGGCGCACAAACAACTGCGATCCCGCTGAGCGCCGGGCATAGCGGCGCCGTGGCCAGGGGCGTTTCCGGCGGCGATCTCGAATGGGGGCTGCGCACGTCGTACCGCAACTACATCGCCGGTCCGATCGCCCACGGCGAGATCATCACCAGCGACTCGGCGGTATGGCTCGATGGTCCCGGCAACGCGCGTGGACCGTTCTCGTTCCCGAACGCGACCGGCTCGCTCGACACCGACACCGGGATCGGCCACCTCGCCTTCGACGGCCAGGTGTACACCGGCGGCCACGACTACGGCGACGGTCCGATCCTCGAACTGACCATCAGCAACATCCGCCTGGACGTCGACGACGACCACGGCACGCTCATCGTCGACGCCGAGTACCGGCCGTTCGTAGGCGCGAATCCCAACATCGAGCCCCCTGCCGTGGAAACCGCCGCCGATATGGCCTTCGGTCAGGTGGACCTCAGCGGCGCTGATCTCACGCCCGACGATGCCGGCGTCGTCACCGTGGCGGGTGCTCCCGTCACCGGTGTACGCGAGGCGATGGAAGCCATCGGCTGGGACCTCTTCTACTCCGGCGAGCTACCGGACATCCAGCTCGATCCACTGAGTTTCACCGTCACGGTGGAAGACGTCAGCGCCCCCGATCCGGACGACCCGGGCGACCCTGACGACCCAGGCGACCCTGACGATCCCAACGACCCGGAACCGCCTGTATGGGAGCCCGCTGTCGAGGTGTTCGCCGCCGACGGTGAGACACCACTGGCCGACACCGAGGTGACGCCGGGCGACGACGTGGTGGTCCGCGGTTCCGGCTTCGATCCCGACGCGAACGAGTCGACCCGCCCGCCGGTACCGACCGGCCTCCCCGCTGGGGTGTACGTGGTCTTCGGCAAGTTCGCCGACGTATGGCAGCCGTCGGAAGGCGTACCGTCCAGCTCCCGCCACGTGATCGACCAGCGCTGGGCCATGACACAGGGCACACTCGATGCCGTCCCGGATCGTTTCAAGGACTCCATCCTGGAGCAGCACGTCGCCCTGACACCCGAGGGCACCTTCGAAGCCACCTTGACTGTCGACGCGGCGGATGACATCGAAGGTGGCTACGGCGTCTACACCTACGCCGCCGGTGGGGCCGCGGCCAATCCGGAACACGAGATCGCCATCGCGGTCTCGGTCGGCACCGGCGAGGGCCCCACTGAGCCGGACCCGGATCCGGACCCGACCGTCAGCCTGTCCAAGACCGCCAACCTGGACCCGTACGCCGACCTCGTGACCGTGACCGGCGCCGGTTTCCTTCCCGGACCGCTGGCGGATGGATTGCAGGTGGGGGTCGGGCCGGTGACCGACGACGGCACGGTGCCGGACCTCGACCCCGTGACGACGCTCCTACCCGGAGACGACGAGATCAAAGCCGACGGCTCGTTCGAGGTGGATCTACGCACCGAGCAGGTGGAGCCTGGCGACACCCTCGCCGTGTACACAGCACCGGTCGACGCGTCGGCCCCGGAGAGTTACCGGACCAGCACCGAAATCTCGTTCGCCCCAGCACGTAAGCCCGAGCTGAGCGTCGAGCCGACCGACAACCTCGAGGTGGACGACGAGGTCCGGATCACCGGCAGCGGGTTCGCCCCCAACCGCAAGATCTCGATCGCGATAACGGCCAACACCGCCACTCATGAAACCTACGGGTGGCCGACGGGCTGGCTGGGCCACGGCGTGGTGCAGGCCGATGCTGACGGCAACCTCGAGCGCACACTCACCGTGACCGGAACCGTCACCGGTTCCGGGGAAGACTGCAGCGACCTCGACTGTTACGTCGCCAGCTTCAGCTCTGCTCAGGCCGGCGATGCGACGCCGGTGGACTATCGTGCTGACCGCAGTCAGGACGTCTTCGTGCCGATCAGCTTCGCCACCGGGGGCACCGCCCCGGACCCGGACCCGGATCCTCGGGATCCCGCCCTGACCATCTCGCCCGACACAGTGGAGCGCGGACAGTCCGTGACCTTCGCCGGGGCGGACCTGGCACCGGGTGAGACCGCGAGTGTCGTCGTCACCACCGAGGCAGACGCGGCGACGGACGCCACGCTCGACTGGGGTGTGCGGCAGTCGTTCCGCAACTACATCGAGGGCAACATCGCACACGGATCCATCGATGTACGCGCGCCCGCCAGCCGCAACGACGACGGCACATTCCGATTCACCGATGGCCACGGGACCGCGACGGCGGAGACCGCCGACCTGGTGTTCAGTGGCGAGGTGCGATTCGCCGGGCATGACTACGGCGACGGGCCACTGCTGCAGATGACCATCTCCGAACCGCGTGTGATCGCTGAGGGTGACGCCGGCGTTCTCGTCGCCGACGTGGCCAGCAAGAGCCTCGACAGCGGTGAGATCGTCGACTATCCGGCGGTCGAGTTCGCCGAGCTCGACTTCAGTGACGCACCGCTGACGATCACCGGCGATGTCGTCTCGGCCTCCGGCGTCACCGCAACACTGACCGAAGACGGTGTACCGGCATTCGCCGACTTCTACGAGGCCGGTACCGTGCTCGATCCGATCGGCTTCACCGCCACACTGGCTGGCGGCTCCGAGACCGAGGCCGGCAGCGGCATCGTCGATGAGAACGGCGCAGTCGATGTGAGCTGGACGGTCCCGGACAACTTCCCCGTCGGTACGGCCACCGCGACCATGACGGCCGGCGACGACCAGTTGAGCGGCCAGTTCACCGTCGAACCCGCAAGCGGCGGAGGCGACGAGAACGGTGACGACGAAGGCGGAGACGCCGACGGCACGGACGACGGAGACGCCGGCGGAACCGACAGTGGTGACACCGGCGGCGCCGATGAAGCCGGCACTGGCGACGCCGACGGAAGCGACACCGGTGACGCTGACGGCACGGATGACGGCAGTGCGGTGGGTGACGCTGACGGCACGGCACACGGCAGCGCAAGCGGCGACGGCCAGGAGTCCGGAACCGACGACGGCACGGATGCGAGCCTGCCGGACACGGGCTCCGCGACCGGGGTGTTCCTGTGGGCTGCAGGCCTGCTGTTGCTGGGCGGCGTCGGCATCGCCGCCGTGAGCCGCCGCCGCGGTTGGCAGAGCCCACCCATCTCCCGATGATCGTCAGTACGTTGCGGTCTTCCTCAGGGTCGTTATGTCACGATTAGTCCCCGCAGGAACGACCACAGAGCACTGACGATCACCAGGGTTTGCCGCTCAATCCTTTCGGTGATCGTTGGCGAGATTCGGTTGCTACCCGTGGCGATATGCCCCGATCGTCACCTCAAGGAACAGCCACAGATCGCCAACGATCATCGAAGGTTTGGGGGCTGGAGGGCGCGACGCTCGCCGGGCCGTAGGGTGGAGTATGCCCCGGATTGACTACGTGATCTGGTTCGTGCAGTCGCTCGAGCGGTCGGTGGCGTTCTATCGCGACCTGATCGGCCTCGACGTCCGGCTCGAAGGTGACGGGTACGTGGAGTTCACCATGGAGAACACCAAGTTCGCGCTGTTCGAGCGAGCAAAGTTGCCCGAACTGATCGGCCGGACGGGCGGCCAGGCTCCGTGTGGCGAGATCGCGTTCGTCGTCAACGATGTCGATTCCGAAGCCGTTCGGCTGCGAGCAGCCGGAGCAGACATCCTCACCGGCCCGACCGACCGGCCGTGGCGGCAACGCACGTTGCATGTTGCCGATCCGGACGGGAACGTCGTCGAGTTCGCGCAGAACCTGTGACCGCCTCGGCGGAGTGTGGCCCTGCCGGACGCCCGGAGCGGGCCGACGTCGTTCCTGATGCCCTGCGGCAACACCCGGACCGGGTCAGATGGAACACCCGCTACCAGCAGTCTCCACCCGATTTCGAACCACATCCACTCGTCGGCGCGGCCCTGGCCGCGGAGCTTCCCGACGGCCCCGTATTGGAGCTTGCCTGCGGGAGGTCGGGTAGCGCGCTGGCGCTGGCAGCCGAAGGCCGCCAGGTGGTCGCCGTCGACATCTCAGATCTCGCGCTCAGCCAGCTTGCCGGAGAGGCCCGGCGTCGCGGTCTGAACGACCGCATCAAGATCGTTCTGACCGACGTATCGTCATATCAGCCGGAGGCGAACACCTTCGCCCTGGTCATGGCTGCGTTCTTCTGGGATGCCACGGCGTTCCGGGCTGGGTGCGGGGCCGTGCAGCCTGGCGGACTGATCGGCTGGGAGGCGCTGGCCACCACACCCGGCCATGACGGCAGGGCCAGCCGCTCGCGAGTCCCGCACGGCGAGTTGAGCGCGAGGTTACCTGCCTGGTTCGAGGTACTCATCGAAGAACACCACACAACTGATCAACGTCAATCTACTATGGTCCTGGCCCGACGGTCGCGAATCTAGTGCCCAGCGACCACCCCAGTCCTCGATCTCGAATAGGCGGGTGCCAGTGCGCCGGCGCAAATGGTTCGTTCCCGCCGCAGCGGCTCTCCTCGTCGTTGGTGGCATCGCCGGTTTCGCCGGTTGGCAGGCGTCACAACACAGCTGCACCGACGCCATCCCTGATGCCGACCTCCCCGACGTCACGGTCATGACGACGCCAGACGAGCTCGACGAGGCCATAGACCGACAGATCACGGAGCAGTTCGGCCAGTCCCTGGACGACCAGTCGATCATCACCGACCGAATCACCGAGGCATACGATCCGGCGCCGCCGTTCGGGCAGCCCAGGTTGACGATGATCGATCACCCGCGGGACACGGATCTGGCGGGCAACGGCATCGTGCTCCAATCACACGGCCGGAATCTCGCTGTCACTGACAGCTCTACTGGCCAGACAACGTGGGCTCGCGATCAACGGGGCATCTCGTACGGCACGTTGTCTTTCGGCGACCGGCTGGCCATGGCGCAAGTACCGGAGAATCAAGCGCTCACCGTGGCAACTGTCGACGTCACCGACGGTGAAGTCCTCGCCTGCGCGCAGATTGGTGAAGCCGTGGAGAATCCCGGCTACCGGGTTCGCCAGGCGGCCGGCGCGGCAGTCGGCGATGACTCCGTCGCTCTGATTCAACGACAGCCTGGCGACCAATTCGGGCTGTTCATGGTGGACGTGCGGGAGGGGGAAATCCGCTGGCAGCGGACAGTAGAGCTGGACACCATGCCGGAGCTGGTTGACGGGGCTGGTGACGCGCTGGTCGCCAGTCAGGTGCCACCGGGCTCGACCGAGGCGTGGTCCTTCACTGTCGATCGCCGGGACAACTACCCGCCGGAGATGCTGCGCCTGCATGCCTTCTCTCTCGCCGACGGCACGCCGATCTGGGACTTCGGCCTCGACCACGACGCCGGAGAACAGCATTTCGTACACCAGGTCATCGGCACCACCAGCGAACGCGTTGTCGTCCGCGCGTCCCGGTTCGACGAGTCGAGCGAAACCATCGAGAACCATGTGATCGGGCTCGACGCGACGACTGGAGAACCTCGGTGGTCACATCAGCTGCCGCCCTCGCCTTTCGACTCCTACAGCGAGGGGAGGGTATTCGGCGACGTCGTGATCGTCGCCGAAACCGACGACGACCCAGACTCGCTGTACGGCTCGCTGGTCGGATACCACGCCAGCACCGGCGACCAGCTCTGGCAGACCGAGAATGTCACGTCGAGCCTGGAAAGAGGCGCGCTGCTGGACGACACGGCCGTCCTCCCCGGCCTCTCACGTCGTGGCATTCTCACGATCGACCTGCAGTCCGGCGACACCAGTACCGCGTTCGACGGCCTCGACGTGTCAGAGATCATTGTCGACGACACGACGCTCGGCGTCACGTTCTTCTTCCACGGCGATCCCACTCTAATTCTGTACGACCGGGCAGGCTGATTCGCACGTCAAAGTCCCGAGTATGCACCACCGTCGACGTGCACCACCTGCGACGTCACGTGCCGTGCGGCGGGTGAGGCCAGGAAGCCCACGACGGCCGCAACGTCCTCCGGCGTGCCGGCGCGCCCGGTGCGGGTAGCCGCGACGAGCCTGTCTCGACGCTCCTGACTCAGGCGGCCCCGGAAGAACTCGGTTTCGACGATCAAGCCGGGCGCGACCACGTTGGCGGTGATGCCCCGGGCGCCGAACTCCGCCGCGATGGTCACGTTCCAGGCTTCGATGGCGGCTTTGGCCGCGCCATAGGAACCCGCTCCGGTTCGCGCCGCGATCGAGCCGATGGTGATCACCCTGCCGTCGTCCTGGAGACGCTTCTCCAGCGCCGACGTGGCGAGCACCGCGGTCAGCACGTTGGCGTCGAAATTGTCCCGCCAGCCCTGCGCGATTTGAGCCAGCGGCGTGAGATCGTCGTGGGCGTCGAGCTGAGGGACGTTCGCGTTGCCCCCGGCGTTGTTCACCAGGACGTCGATCCGCTCGGGAAGCTGTTCGAGCGCGGACTCGATCTGCTGCGGTGCGGACAGGTCGCAGACGACGGCCGTCGCGCCGATCTCGTCGGCCGTCCGCTTCAGGACGTCTGCTCGCCGCCCGAGGATGGTGACGTCGTCGCCATGATCGGCGAACCAGGCCCCGACTGCGCGCCCAATGCCGGTGCCGCCTCCCGTCACGATGACGTGCCTCATCCAATCTCCTTTAGGCCTAAACTATTTTGATTTAGGCCTAAACTACCAGACATGAGTACGCTGCGCGACGACGTCGACGACATCCAGGACGCCTGGCAACGCGAACGGCCCGACATCCCCGCCGGGTCCATCGGGGTGATCACTCGGATCTGGCGGGTCGGAAAGCTCCTGGAGGAAGACCGTCGACGCACCATGAGGCGGCTGGGAATCGATGTCGCGACCCGTGACCTGCTCAGCACGCTCCGGCGCTCAGGGCCGCCATACGCGCTACCACCCAGGGAGCTCGCCCAACGATGCGCGGTGAGCCCTGGGGCGATCTCTCAACGAGTGAGCCGCGCGGAGGCCGACGAGTTGGTCCGGCGGCACAAAGACACGACGGATGGGCGGGGTGTGATCGTCGAGCTCACCGCCAAAGGCCACGATCTGATCGAACGATCCGTAGATGAGCTGCTACGCCACGAGGAAGACCTGCTGTCCGGCCTCAGCTCGTCCGAGCGCACCGCACTCAGCGACCTGTTACGCACCCTGCTCTCCGATCTCCGGCAGCGCTCAGCGGCTCCGTTGAGTCCTCCTCCGCACCACTAGGCTGCGCGGCATGGTCAGTTGCAGCAACCGACGCGAGGCTGTGCTTCAGTCGATCGCCGCCACCCTGGCTCGGCTCGTTCCCGACCCCTACCTGCTGGTTGCCGTGGACGGAGTCGACGGCGCCGGCAAGACCGTCTTCGCGGACGAGCTTGCGCCCTACCTGATAGCCCGCGGTCGGCCCGTCATCCGAGCAACCGTCGACCGATTCCACAACCCGAAGCACGTACGCTACCGCCGTGGCCGAGACTCGCCCGAGGGATTTTACCGAGACTCGTACAACTACCCGCAGCTCAAGGAGTACCTCCTCGACCCGCTCCGCCCAAGCGGGTCTGGCCTGATTCGCCGCGCGGCGTTCGACCATGAACACGACGCGCCGGTGGACGCGCCGCTCGAATCCATCGAACCCGGAGCGGTGCTAGTCCTCGACGGGATTTTCCTACACCGAAGGGAACTGCTTCGATACTGGGACTTCTCGATCTTCCTCGATGTCACCACGGAGGTGTCGGTGGACCGGTGCGCCGCCCGCGACGGCACGTCGCCCGATCCGGAGGCCGCCGCCAACCGCAGATACGTCGAAGGGCAACGGCTGTACCTGAAAGAATCCATGCCGAAGAAACACGCGTCGATAGTCGTTGAGAACTCGGCTCTCGACGCGCCCCGCATCATCTAGGCAATCGACGCAGACGGGCGCCTCTGGGAGGATCGTCGCCATGCCAGTCTCGCCATATATCCGCCGGCTGCGTGCGGCCATCGGCCAGGACCTGATCCTCCTGCCGGCCGTCGCCGTCCTGCCCCGCGACGAGCACGGCCGCATTCTGCTGGTCAGGCAGTCGGACACCAAGCAGTGGGCCACCATCGGAGGATCAATCGAGATCGACGAAGACCCCGCGACAACTGCCGTACGGGAAGCCCAAGAAGAGGCGGGTGTGGAGGTGGAGCTGACGCGGCTCGTCACCGCACTCGGCGGTCCCCAGTTCCGGCTGACCTATCCGAACGGCGACCGCACGTCGTACGTCAGCCTCGTCTACGAAGCGCGCGTCGTTAGCGGCGAGCCGGAACCGGATAACGACGAGACCATAGACGTCGGCTGGTTCGGCCTAGAGGAACTATCCGACATCGACCTGGGCGACTTCGCCCGCAGCATGTTCTCCGCCCTCGGCCTTCTCGACCCCGCCACCAGTTCTCCCCGCCCCACCTAAATGATCATGTTTGGCGGGTTTTCTCGCGCCTGCCCCTGCCTGCAGGACTGTTGACGCGCAAGGAAGCCTACCGAACATGATCATTTAGGTGGGCGTGAAAGGGCGGGGCGGGGTCACTAATGTGGTTGAGAGGAGGTTGTTCCAATGGCGCTGAACATCAAGGACCTGAAGATCACCAGCCCGGACATCGGCCCGGACGCACGCCTGGACGATCGGCACGCCAAGGACCGCGAGAACACGCCGCCCGTGCTGAGAATCAGCGGCGTGCCGGACGGCACTGCCGAGCTCGCGCTCGTCTGCCACGATCCGGACGCTCCCCTGCCATGGGGTTTCACCCACTGGACGCTGTATGGCATCCCGGCCGACACCAAAGAGCTCGGCAGCGACGCGGACATCCAGTTCCGGCCCGGACCCAACAACTTCGGAGCCGAAGGCTACGGCGGGCCCCGCCCGCCGGCCGGGCACGGCCCGCACCGCTATTACTTCTGGGTGTATGCCCTGAGCCGTTCCGTCGAGGGGGCGCCGTCCCTGCGTGAGTTCCTGGACGACTATGGCGACGCGATCATCGAGCAGAACCGAGTGGTGGGGATCTACGAGCGGTAGCCGCCCACTCTCATGATCATGAACACTACGTGACCATATTGGTCATTTAGTGTTCATGATCATCGGGAGGTGAGCCAGCGGTGCAGGCTGGTCGACAGCGCGACGGGCGCGTCGAGCTGAATGAGGTGTCCCGCGCCCTCGATCAACTCGAGCCGGGCACCGGGAATCAGCTCGGACAGCCGATGTGCCCGGTCCACCGGGATCCAGGTGTCCTCGGTCCCCCATGCGACCAGCACTGGCAGATCGACTGACGGATACAGCGGCTCGATCTCATCGGTATAGGCCTGATCAGCCTGCGCGATCTGCCGGTAGAACGCCGGCTGACCTGCGGTGCCGCGCCAGGGCTGGACCAGCATATCGAGCTCGGCCGCGCCGAGTCCACGGTGGCTGGCACCCTCGATATACGCCCGGAGAGCGCCGTCGTGAATCACCGGCGGCAACGCCGCGAACACCTCGGCATGGTCCCGGACCAGCCGGAAGAACTCCGAGCCCCACGGTGCCAGGGCGACGACGTCGACCAGCGCCAGCGACGAGTATCGCGCTCCGTGCAACAGGTGTGCCCGCAGTGAGACCGCACCGCCATAGTCGTGGGCCACCACGTGCGGCTCATCGAGGTTCCAGTGAACAAGCAGGTCGGCCAGCAACTCCCCCTGAATATCAAGCGAGACCCGATGCTCGGCATCCTTCGACGACTGCCCATACCCGGGCATGTCCCACAGATACACGCGGAATTCTCCGGCCAGCGCCTCGGCGAACGGCGCCCATAGCGCCGACGACCACGGCGTCCCATGACAGAAAACGACGGGCGGGCCGTCCCCGGCGCTTCCCCAGCGCACCCGCCGGCCGTTCCAGCTGAATTCCTCGCTCAGATCCACCCGCCGAGAATATGCGACGCCGCCGACACCCTTTAGGGTCGGCACATGCCCCCTGAACAGGCAGAGAACACCATTTATGACGTGGCGGTCGTCGGCGCCGGACTGATGGGGGCGTGTACAGCATGGGCGCTCGCGCGGCGCGGCCTGCGTGCAGTGGTCCTTGAACAGTTCCAGCCCGGGCATCCATCCGGCTCGTCACACGGCAGCTCGCGGATCTTCCGCCGGGTGTATCCGGATCCGTTCTATGTGGAGCTCACCGCACGAGCGTCGGACAGCTGGCAACGTCTGGAAGACGACACCGGCGTCACGCTCCGCACGTTCACCGGTGCCGTCGACCACGGGGCAGGCCGGGAGCCGCGGCGGCTTGCCTCCCTGCTCAGCGACCAATCAGTTCCGCATCAGTTGCTCAGCGCTGCCGAAGCTCAAGAACGCTGGCCGCACATGGCCTTCGACACCGACGTCCTTTACCACCCGGATGCGGGCGTCTTGGACGCGGACCTGGCCGTGCGATCCGCACTTGCCAGAGCCCGGGCGGACGGGGCCGACGTCTACCTGGACACCAGGGTCACCGAGGTCGCCCCGGGTCACTACGGCGTGCTGGTGCGGGCAGCCAACGCCACCGGCGAGATGTCCTTCAACGTCCGGCACGTGGTTCTGGCCGCCGGCGCATGGAACCAGCGCCTGATGCCGAACTTGTTGGGTCCGGCCGCTCCACGACTGAGCGTCACCCAGCAGCAAGTCGTGCATTTCCCACAGCGCGAACCCGTCGAAGACTGGCCGGTCATGGTTCACCAGGACGAGTTCTTCGTCTTCGGCATGCCCGCCGGCGCGGCGGCGCCTGGGGCGATCAAGCTCGGTGAGCACGACCGAGGAACAGCGACGACGGCAGAGAGCCGAGACGGATTCGTGGATCCGCGGTGCATCGACCGGCTCGTCAATTACGTGGAGCGGTTTCTCCCGTCGCTGGTTCCTGAACCTTTCCAGGCGTTGTCCTGTCTATACACCTCGACGCCGACGGAAGACTTCGTCATCGACGCCGACGGACCAATCATCGTGTGCTCGCCGTGTTCCGGTCACGGGGCCAAGTTCGCCGCGTACACGGGAGAACTGGTCGCCGAGATCGCGACGGGAACCGGCAACCCGCCGGAGCGGTTCACGCTGCGCCGCCATTCGCGCTGAGTTCCCGACCCCCCGGCGGAGCACTAGTGCTGGCCGGCCTGACGAGGCGGGATGTCCAGTGCTTTGGCCGACTCCTGGTACATCCGCACGAATTCTTGCCGGATCTCCGGGCGTTCGGTGAGTGGCCGGCTCCACGGCACCCGTACGGTCCGCTCCGCACCGTCCACCACAACCCGGAAGTCCACTCCGGTTCCGTCCAGGTGAACGACCGTCGCCTCCGATGCCTCCGGGACACCCCCGAGGGCACGCACGATCAGCAGGGAATCGTCGTCGTGTTCGTCGCTCATATGCTCAGCAACGGCCGTAATCACGTCCGGTGCAAAAGGGTTGTCGCTCATCACGCCAGAATAGCTACGTGACATATACCCAGCCGACGCTGACCGACGACGACACCGCCCGGCTACGCGATGCCCTGAGCGCCGCGGACTACCGCGTCGACCCAGTCCACGAACTGCTGGGCGACCGCGCCGCCGCCGCGCTACATCGCAATCACACGATTCCTGGGCGAATGGCGGTGACCGGCAGCACGCCGCTCGAGGTCATGACCAAACTCTGGAGACTTCAGGCACCGGTGCCACTCAGCGCCGCCCGCAACGCGCTGCCACTCGACGCGCTACTCGACGGAGGCATCGTCGCCGCCGACGGTGACGAGGTCCGCGCGCTGGTCGACATCCGCCCCTATGCCGACGACACCGGCGACTGGTGGGTCGCGGCCGACCTCACGCCTGAGCTCGACGGTCGCACATCGCCGATCTCCGCCGACCACGTGCTCGGTCTCAACGCGGCATCGAGCACGCTGGCTCGAGTTACCGTGCGGCGTCCAGTGGGCCGGTCGCTGGATCTCGGCACCGGATGCGGGGTGCAGTCACTGCATCTGAGCCGGCACAGCGACTCCGTCATCGCCACCGACGTCAATCCCCGGGCGCTGCGGATGGCGGCGCTGACCACCGGACTGAACGGCGTCAGCGCGGATCTTCGCCAGGGCAGCTTGTTCGAGCCGGTCGCGCAGGAACGTTTCGATCTGATCGCCACCAATCCGCCCTTCGTCGTGTCACCCGGAGGCCGGCACGTGTACCGCGACAGCGGCCTGGCCGGCGACGACGTGGTCAGGCAGGTTGTCGTCGACGGCGCGGCCCGGCTGGCCGAGGGCGGGATCCTGCAGTCTCTCGGAAACTGGATGCATGTGCGTGGCCAGGACTGGCGCGAGCGTGTCGGCACCTGGGTGGCCGGGACCGGCTGCGACGCCTGGGTGGTTCAGCGCGAGGTGCAAGATCCAGCGGAGTACGTCGAATTGTGGTTGCGCGACTCCGGCGAGACCGGCGAAGCCACGTACGCCGAGCGCTATCGCGAATGGCTGTCCTGGTTCGACGCGAACGATGTGGAAGGCATCGGGTTCGGCTGGATCAACCTACGTGCCTCCGGAGCCGAGGACGCGACCGTACGGATCGAAGATTGGCCGCATGCCGTGCAACAGCCTCTCGGCGCCGCCGTCGCCGATTGGTTCGGCCGGGCAGAACTCCTGCGAGCCGACGACCAGACGCTGCTGAGCAGCCACGTGGCGGTCGCCGACGACATCGTCCTGGAGCAAGTCGGTCAGCCTGGCGCCACTGACCCTGAGCACCTGGTGCTCAGGCAGCACGGGGGAATGATGCGCGCCATCCAGGTGGGCACCGCCGATGCCGGATTCGTGGGAGCGTGTGACGGGACGCTGCCCGTGGGTGCGATCATCGACGCGGTGGCGCAAGTACTAGAGGTGGACCCCGGGCTACTGCGGCAGGAACTAGTCCCACAGGCCCGGTCGCTCATCATGGACGGATTCCTGGTCCCCGCTGTTCGATGACCGGTCGGTCACCGACAATTCTCGCTATATGAGACGAAATCGCCCGCGTGATAGACAATCCGGCCGGTATGCCTTTACGTTCTAGATCAAGGTCATGAGTGCCAGCGTCAAGCCCCGGCTTGCTGGCCGGCAACCCTCCATACCGCGGTGGGGTGCCCCGGGTGAAGACCTGGCCGCCTCGATCCTGAGGCGTCAAGCGCGGGCCCGCGGCGCCGGGTCCTTGACCCGGAGGTGCTGTGACCATGACTCTCACCGAGGATCCAGCCTGTCCCGTACCGGCGACGCCGGAGCCTCTCTCGGCGACGACGCCCAGCTCACCGCTGCTGGAGGTGGTCGGCGGCGACCTGCAGGTGCCGCTGGTCAATGGCGAGGCACGACGCTACGTGAACCTGGACTACGCGGCCAGTGCCCCAAGCCTGCGGGCCGTCGCGGATCACGTGACGGAGATCCTGCCTTACTACGCGAGCATTCACCGCGGCGCCGGTTACGCCTCCCAGGTCTCGACCCGGCTCTACGAAGCGGCTCGTGGCACCGTCGCCCGGTTCGCGGGCGCCCGCGACGACGACGTGGTGATCTTCACCCGCAACACCACTGACTCGCTAGGCGTGCTGGCGGGCTGCCTGCCGGACAATGGCGACGTCGTCGTTCTGGACATCGAGCATCACGCCAACCTGCTGCCCTGGCCACCCGGGCGGACCCGGATCGTTCCCGCGGCCTCAACCCTGGCGACAACTCTTGATCGACTAAGTGCCGAGTTGGCCAGTAAGCCCGCCGCGCTGCTGGCGGTCACCGGAGCGTCGAACGTGACGGGCGAGCAACTGCCGCTCGGCCGGTTGGCTCACCTCGCCCACCGGCACGGTGCACGGATCTGTGTAGACGGTGCCCAACTCGCACCGCATCGCAGGATCGACATGATCGCCTCCGGCGTCGACTACCTCGCGTTCTCCGGGCACAAGATCTACGCCCCTTGGGGTGCAGGAGTGCTGATCGGCGCGCGCGACTGGCTGGATGCCGGTGATCCTTACCTGGCCGGCGGCGGGGCAGCGCGAGACGTGGGGTCGTCGAGCACCGTCTGGCATCAGGCACCGGCAAGGCATGAGGGCGGCTCGCCGAACGTCATCGGCGCAGTCGCCCTGGCCAAGGCATGTGCGGTGATCTCCGCATTGCCCGAAGGCGCGCTGGAGTCGCACGAGATGGTCCTGCGCACACGTTTGGTGGACGGGCTGGCCGGTCTACCCGGCGTTCAGGTGCATCGCATCTGGCCGGACAGCGCTTCAGCTATCGGAATCGCGTGCTTCACGGTGGCCGGACATCCGCCCGATTTGGTTGCGGCCTACCTGTCGGCCGAGCACGGCATCGGGTTGCGGCACGGCAAGTTCTGCGCTCACCCGCTGGTGGACCGGCTCGGGCACCCGTCGGGAGCGTTGCGGGCCAGCTTCGGGGCCGGCTCAGTCGGATCGGATGTCGAGCGGCTGCTGGCCGCTGTCGAGCAGCTTGTGCGCTACGGCCCTCAGTGGACGTACGGCGAAGTCGACGGTCGCTGCGCCCCCGTGCCCGATCCCCGTCCCAGTCCGGTGATCATGAACACGTAGCCCCGCGATGAGCATTCGCCATCACCGGGCGAAGGAGCGCCGGTAGGCCGAGGGCGAAGTACGCATGGCACGACCGAAATGATGCCGGTAGGTAACGGCGGTGTCGAAGCCCACTTTCGCGGCGATCTGCTCGACGGACATGTCAGTACTCTCCAGCAGCGGCAGACTGGCCTGGAGCCGCTGGGTGATCAGCCAGCGGATCGGACTGGTCCCGGTGGCTTTGGTGAAGTGCCGCAGATACGTACGCGGGGATACGTTCGCCTGCTTGGCGAGCGTCTCGACCGTGATCCGCTGCCCAAGGCGCTCAACGGCCCAGGCCATACTCGCCGCAATCCGTCCGCTGTATGGATCGTCACCCACCGGGGACTCGATGTACTGCGCTTGGCCGCCGTCGCGGTGAGGCGCGACGACGAGCCTCCTGGCCACAAGGTTGGCCACCGCGGCGCCGTGGTCTTGCCGGACCAGGTGGATGCCGAGGTCCAGCCCTGCAGCACTTCCCGCACTGGTGAAGATGTCGCCGTCCTCCACGTAAAGCGGCGTGGGATCGACCTCCACCCGCGGATAGCGGCGACGGAGGAGGTCTGCGTGGAGCCAGTGTGTGGTGGCCCGGCGACCGTCGAGCAGGCCGGCTGATGCCAGGGCAAACGCGCCCGTGCAGATGGAGACGATCCGCGCCCCCTTCGCGTGGGCCCGCCGCAATGCCGCCGCAAGCTCGGGCGTGGCCTCGGCGTGGACGTCCGACACACTCGGAATGACGAGAGTCTGGGCTGCCTCCAGCGTCGCCAGCGTATGCGGCGTCTGCAGTGTGGCACCACCCACCATACTCACCTGCCCCGCCCCTTCAGCGCAGATAGTGAGCCGGTACGACGGTGCGTCGGGCCATTTGACACCGAAGATCTCCGTGACGATGCCCAACTCGAACGCGGACATGCCCTCGTAGGCCAGCACCGCGACGTGGTGATCAGGGGATACTAGGACCATGGCGTAATCTTATCGAACAGTGGCGTTTACGCCACTTGTCGGCGACGATTGCGCCGCCGAACATGAGAAGGTGCCCCTCACACGCCTGCACTCGGATCCGTCTCAGCCATCGCGATTGCCCAGCTCAGATCAACGGCACTCAGCCCGGCGATTGGGGCTGGCCGGGCTGATGGCCGTAGGGGTGTCCTTCGGATTCGCGCGCTACGGCTACGGGCTGTTCCTGCCACAGTTGCGCGCTGAATTCGACCTCTCGGTCACGGCCGTCGGGCTCATCGGCGCGGCCACGTATGCAGGCTACCTACTCGCCCTGATCCTGGTCGGTGCGCTCGCTGCCCGGGTGGGATCGCGTGCGCTGATCACCACCGGCGGATTGTCAGCAGCCACGGGCATGACACTCGTGGCACTGGCCCCAGGACCGGCGCTTCTCGCCACCGGACTCGTTCTCGCCGGCACCAGCCCCGGCTGGATCTGGGCCCCGTACTCGGACGCCGCGGAGCGGATGCTGCCAGCCGGAATGCGCGAGCGGGTGCTGGCGCGAATTCCCAGCGGCACCGCGTTCGGTGTGGCGATCGCCGGGCCCCTCGCGTTGCTCACGCAGGGAACCACCTGGCGCTACGCCTGGCTGATCTTCGCCGCAGGGGGTTTGGCCGCAACCCTTTACAACGCGTGGATTCTGCCAGCCGGCACGTCGCCGAGATCACCTGGTACGCCAGCGGGACACCGCTTGACCTTCCGGTGGTTCGCCCGCCGCTCGGCCGCACCGCTTTACCTCACCGCTGCGGCATATGGCGTTGTCGGCTCCGTCTATTGGCTGTTCGCCGTCGAGTCGATCTCGTCGGCCGGTCAAAGCGGAGCACACACCGGCGCATTGTTCTGGACACTCATGGGAACAGCCGGCACCGCTGCCGTCGTCACCGGAGTCGTCTTCGACCGACTCGGCCTGCGCCGGTCCCACATCCTGATATTCACCTCCATGGCGATCGCGGTAGCTCTCTTGGGGCTGATGCCCGGCGCCGCGGTGCCGGTCGGACTCTCAGCATTGTTGTACGGCCCGTCGTTCATGGCCGGCTCCGCGCTGCTGGCGGTCTGGAGCTATTACGTCTTTCCCGATCGGCCCACCACCGGTTTCAGCGCCACCGTCTTCTGCCTCGGAATCGGCACCCTGGTCGGCCCAGCCACCGCCGGAGCCGCTGCCGATCAGTTCGGATTGAGCGCGACGTTCCTGATGACCGCCACTGTCGCCATCCTCACGAATCTGCTGCGCCCCCGATCGGATGATCGCGAACAGACAACCGCGCCATGACCGCACATGATCACGCAGTGGCCTCAAGCACCACAGCCAGCCCCTGGCCGACTCCTATGCAGAGCGCCGCCAGCCCCCAGCCGCCACCGCGCCGGTGAAGCTGCCATGCCAACGACGTCAAGATCCTCGAACCGGAGCTTCCCAGCGGGTGTCCGATGGCGATGGCGCCACCCTGCTGGTTGACGATCTCCGGGTCCAGTTCCGCCCACTCGGCCAGACATGCCAGCGACTGTGCCGCGTATGCCTCGTTGAGCTCGACGGCGTGGAGATCATCCCAGCCGATGCCGGCCCTCCGAAGAGCCGTGTGAGCTGCCTGAACAGGCGCGATGCCGAACAGATGCGGGTCTACCGCGTGGACTGCCCGGGCGGCGATCCTGGCCAGCGGCCGGGCGCCGGTTCTGCCGATGCTGGCCTCGTCGGCCAGAAGCACCGCGCTGGCGCCGTCGTTCAACGACGACGCGTTGCCGGCCGTGACCGTCCCGGCCTCCCGGAAGGCAGGTTTCAGCCGCGCCAGCGCCGCCTGGGAGGTGGTCGGCCGGATACCTTCGTCACGGTCGAGGTCGACGCCGTCGAGGCTGACCGTCTCGTCGTCGTAAAACCCCTCCTTCCAGGCCGACGCAGCACGGTGATGGCTCCGTAGCGCGAACTCGTCCTGAGCTTCGCGACTGATCCGATACCGGTCGGCGAGGACTTCGGCGCACTCGCCGAGCGAAATGGTCCAGTCGGTGGGCATCCGGGGGTTCACCATCCGCCAGCCCAGCGTGGTGGAGTGCAAGGTCTCGTGGCTCCGGGGATATGCGCGCTCCGGCTTGGGCAGGACCCAGGGCGCTCTGCTCATCGATTCGACTCCGCCGGCCACACAGAGCGACGCCTCGCCCAGCGCTATCGCACGCGATGCCTCGATCACCGCTTCGAGCCCCGAACCGCACAGTCTGTTGACAGTCACGCCCGGGACCGACGTCGGAAGGCCGGCCAGGAGCACAGCCATCCGCGCGACATTGCGGTTCTCCTCGCCCGCCCCGTTGGCGTTGCCGAGGAAGACGTCGTCGATCTCGGCCGGATCCAGCTGCGGGCTCCGGCGCACCACCGCACCCACCACTGCTGCCGCCAGATCGTCCGGGCGGACCTCGGCCAACGCCCCGCCGTACTTGCCGATGGGGGTGCGCACCGCATCGAGGACGAACACGTCATTGACCCGCGTCACAGCGACTCCTCGCTCGTGTCATCGAACGGCAGCAGGCTTGACCGGCCACCGCACCTTCTCGCCAGAAGTGTACGTGATGCGGATTGATGTTCGACCTGCGAACATTCTCGACTCTGAGCCATGCTCGAACCCGCGACTTCAATACCGCTAGGTCGTGTTCGGGGCCAGGAACTGCCCGCAGGGCGACCTGGCGGTATCGAAGTGCGAGACATAGAGACCTGGGCCCACTTCGATCAATCCCTGGCCGGTCGGTGCGTGCTCTGGTGATCTGGTCCCGGGATTCGTAGAGTAAGCGCGAGCAAGGTGTCTGACGCCGGACACGAACCCACCGGAGGGCCTCGCGCGTGGATATCCGGTCATCACGGCTGCCGTTGGTTTTCCTCACCGCTGCCGGCTTGGGCCTGGCCGCATGCGCTGTGGAGCCTGCCTACGGCGACCTGGCCAGGCCGGCCACCACTGAGCATGCCCAGCCGTTGCCGTGGGACACCGCCCTGCCTGCGACCGGCGAGGCCGACGGCACCGAAGGACCCTCCGGCGACGCCACCGCCACAGACTCGCCGTCACCCACGTCCTCACCGTCACCGACCTCTTCGCCGACGACCACGCCCACCGACGAGCCAGAACCCACGCCCAGCCGGACGCCGTCGGACACCCCCTCCCCCACTGAGGACACCGAACCACCGGATCCGGACGAGAGCGATCCGCCCTCCGAACCCGACGGCTCGGCCGAGACCGAAGCCAGGGTCGTCGAGCTGACCAACGCCGAACGGCGGGATCACGGCTGTGAACCACTGCGCACAGACGAACGGCTAGGCACCGCCGCCAGAGCGCACAGCACCGATATGGCTCGACGGAACTACCTCGACCACGTCAACCCCGAAGGAGAAGGGCCCGGTGAACGTGCCGCCGCGGCGGGCTACTCCCGGTGGGGTGGTGAAAACGTCGCCATGGGCTACCCGACGGCCGACGCCGCCGTCGCGGCATGGATGAACAGCGACGGCCACCGCGCCAATATCCTCAATTGCGACTTCCGGGCCATCGGCGTCGGGGCGGCCGAAGGCTCACAGGGTATGTACTGGACCCAGAAGTTCGGTTACGAATGACCTCAGCGCGCTTGACTTCGAGTGCGCTCTAACCCATAGCGTCAACGGCGTGACAGCGATTCAGCCCGGCCAGATCACGACGAGCCCGCACCTAGGCGTCTCGGAAGCGGCGGACCACACCGGCGTCAGCGCACACACCCTGAGGTACTACGAACGGATCGGGCTTCTTCGTGTCCGGCGTGACGCCTCCGGCCACCGGCTATACGGCAGCCATGACATTCAGCGCGTCATGTTCATCACCCGCCTGCGCCAGACCGATATGCCGATCCGCGAGATTCAGCGCTACTTCGCCTTGGCCGACGCCGGACCGGCCACCGAGCCAGAACGGCTCGAACTGCTGACCCGGCATCGCGAAGCGGTGCGCGCCAAGCTTCAGACCCTCGGCTCGGCCCTTGAAGCCATCGAACTCAAGATCGACATCTACGGCGGGGCAGGATGCCCGCCGGCCTCGACCAGCTAGGAGAACGTATATGACCGCCCCCACCCGCCCGCTGGCCCCTCGTCAGCTGGGCAGCTCCGGATTGACCGTCTCCGGCCTCGGGCTCGGCTGTATGGGCATGAGCGAGTTCTACGGCTCACGCGACGACGACGAGTCGGTCGCCACCATCCATCGGGCTTTAGACCTAGGCGTCAACTTTCTCGACACCGCCGACATCTACGGTCCACACACCAATGAACAACTGGTGGGCCGCGCGATCGCCGGCCGGCGAGACGAGGTCGTCCTGGCCACCAAGTTCGGGATCCTGCGCGATCCCGACGACCCCGTCTCCCGCGGCATGAACGGCACCCCGGAATACGTCCGGGCCGCATGCGAATCGTCACTCCAGCGGCTGGGCATCGACCACATCGACCTCTACTACCAACATCGAGCCGACCCGGACGTACCCATCGAGGAGACCGTCGGCGCCATGGCCGAACTGGTCCAGGCCGGCAAGGTGCGCTACCTGGGACTCTCCGAAGCGGCCGCGGACACGATCCGCCGGGCTCACGCCGTCCACCCGATCGCAGCACTGCAGTCGGAGTGGTCCCTGTGGAGCCGCGACATCGAGGGCGAGGTTATTCGTGCCTGCCGCGAGCTCGGCGTTGGCATCGTGCCGTACAGCCCGCTGGGCCGGGGTTTCCTGACCGGCGCCATCACCTCGCCCGATGACTTCGACAGCGACGACGTCCGGCACCGGTTCCCCCGCTTCCAGGGCGAGTCGTTCGGCAAGAACCTCGAGCTGGTGGACAAGGTCCGCGCGATCGCCGATCGCCAAGGGAACACCCCTGGGCAGGTAGCGCTGGCCTGGGTGCTTGCGCAAGGGGAAGACGTCGTGCCCATACCAGGCACCAAGCGGCGGCGTTACCTAGAGGAGAACGTCGCCGCCGTCGACGTGAAGCTCGACGAATCCGAGCTGCGGGAACTTGAGGCGGTTGTGCCGCAAGGAGAGCGCTACGGCGACATGACCTTCGTCGCCGGCACCACCCCCATGCCTCGCTGACCTACACCCGGCCTCACCTAGATGATCATGTTTGGTGGGTTTTCTCGTGGATCAACAGGACTGCAGGCATGGTCAAGCACGAGGAAACCCACCAAACATGATCATCTAGTTTGGCGCCGGGGCGGGACGGGCGGCGGCGCTGAGCTCGCGGCGCAGTCGGTGCCACGCCAGCAGCCCGCAGCCCGCGAATCCCACCGCGTTGACCACACCATGTGTGGCGGCCATCCACGTCAGAGACAGATAGGGAATGTCTTCCCACACGTGCCCAGCCGCCCAGCTCAGCGCCAGCACCATCGTGCCGGCGAGCACGATCGCGCTCGTGGCGAACAGGAACCTGGTGAGACGGTTCGACGACGACGGCCGTACCCGGCGCCACACGATCCACCCCAACATCCACATGCCCGCTGTGAGGACCGCCGCGCCCAGCATCTCGACCTCGTCGGACGTGAAATACCCGATGAACACGATCGCCGTGCCGGCCGGGACGGTCAGCGCCACGATCTCCGACATCAGCGACCGCACGGTGCTGGCGACCAATCCCGCAACCAACGCCGCGGCGAAGCCCGCGAAATGGAAGTGCGCCACTGTGAGCGCCAGGATCGGCATGCCGAATCCGAACAGCTCGTACCCGGCGCGCGCGGCCACCAAGCTGCTGCCCGCGATCAACGGCGTGACCATCGCCGTCAGCACCGCGATCTCCACGGGTTGCAGGGAGCGCCGGCGGATCAGCCGCATCAGCGCAAGGATTGCCAGCCACAGCGTCACCAGGCCATACACGCCCGCGGCCACAGCCGCGGCGCCACCACGGTCCATGATCAACGACGACGCACCCACCACGCCGGCGAGCGGCCACGCCTGGGTGATGTGGGACAGGCGGCGTTGGTCGTCATCCAATAGGCGCAGGCCCAGCGGGACAACAAACACCATCCCGAACGTCACAACCAAGCCCACCAACACCGTCACGAGATGAGCGTACTGTGCCTCTCGCCGCGTGACCGACGCTCCCGCCAGGCACCAGCCGCATCCCGGCCTCGCCGACGATCCGGCGCCTCCCGCTCGGCTGATGCTGCCGTGAACCCGAGTGTTCGGCACGCACTATGGTCGACACGTGCGGCCACGAAGGGTCGCGCTGGAGGGGAGACATGCTGACCGACGCCCAGATACATGCCAACGTCTCAGCTCTGCGAGAACGCATCGACGCGGCCTGCCGGGAGGCTGGCCGTGATGCCGCTGACGTCGATCTGTTGCTGGCGACCAAGCAGGTTCCCGCCGACCGGATCAGGGTGGCGATCGACGCGGGTGCGCGGCTGATCGGCGAGAACAAGGTGCAGGAGCTCGCCGACAAAGACGCGCAACTGGCCGGCACGGAGTGTGAACGGCATTTCATCGGCCATCTGCAGAGCAACAAGGTCAACCATGTTCTCCGATACGTCACCTGCATCCAGTCGGTCGACTCGATCGGCCTTGCTGATCGCCTGCAACGGCGTCTGGACGCTCTCGATCAGAATGTCGACGTGCTGGTCCAGGTCAACACATCCGGTGAGGCAAGCAAGTACGGCGTCCCTCCGGAAGAAGCGTCGGCACTGGTCAAGGAGATAGCCAAACGTGACCGGCTCCGCGTGCGCGGACTGATGACCATCGGGCTCCCGGCCGCCACGCCCGATCTCATCCGCCCGAGTTATCAGTCGCTTCGCGTGGTTCGTGACCGGATCCGAGACGAGACCGGAGGCAGTGTCAGCGCCGGCGTGCTGTCGATGGGTATGAGCCGCGATCTGGACATCGCGATCGCGGAGGGATCCACCATGGTCCGGGTCGGCACAGCGGTGTTCGGAGCCCGGTCCTACTGACCCGGAAAAGACTCACGGGCCGAAGAGGCCGTACTATCTCCAAGGGAGTAGGGCGGTGTTGATCACGAACAGGACCACGCGGATCCGGTCCGTCACCAGGGTGGGAAGAGCCAGAAATCGGCGTGGCCCAGGTGTTCGGAGAGCCCTACCTGGGAACTTGTTGGGGAACAACGTCGTATACCGTGCGTTGTCGCAAGAGGAGTTCAGCACACCAGCACCGGAACTCTGAGGAGCAGTCGAGGGGATTTGATGGCACAGAGCACCAACGGGGCGGGACGCCGCCTCGTGGTCGTGGAGTCGCCGGCGAAGGCCAAGACCATCGCCGGCTACCTTGGTGACGGCTACATCGTGGAATCCTCACTCGGACACATCCGCGATCTGCCGTCGAAGAAGACCGATGTTCCAGAGACCAAACGCGATCGCTACGGCGACCCCGTGGGCGTCGACGTTCAGGGCGACTTCGAGCCGCTCTACATCGTCCCCGCCGGGCGCGCCAGGGAACAGGTCAAGAAACTCAAGTCGCTGTTGAAGGGCGCCGACGAACTCCTCCTCGCCACGGATGAGGACCGCGAGGGTGAGGCCATCGCCTGGCACCTTCGCGAGGAGCTCAAGCCCAAGGTGCCGGTGCGCCGCATGGTCTTCCACGAGATCACCCGCGATGCCATCCGCAACGCGGTCGACAGCCCCCGCGAGATCGACGAGGACCTGGTGGATGCCCAGGAGACCCGCCGGATCGTGGACCGGCTCTACGGCTACCAGATCTCGCCGGTGCTGTGGCGCAAGGTTACCCAGGGCCTGTCCGCGGGCCGTGTCCAAAGCGTGGCGACGAGGCTCGTCGTGGACCGCGAACGAGAGCGGATGGCGTTCACCTCGGCGTCGTACTGGGACCTCACCGCCACTCTCGACACCGGCACGTCGGACGACCCCAGCGCGTTCGAGGCCAAACTCCTGACCGTCGACGGCGCGCGTGTCGCCTCCGGCCGGGATTTCGATGCACACGGCCAGGTCAAAGGGCGCGGTAAGGTCGTCGTTCTCGACGAAGCCCGCGCCAGGGCGCTGGCCGGCGCCCTGGGCGAGGTCGGCTATCAGGTCAAGTCGGTCGAGGCCAAGCCGTACACCCGGCGCCCATACGCCCCGTTCCGTACCACGACGCTGCAGCAAGAGGCCTCCCGCAAGCTCGGATACGGCGCGGCGCGAACCATGCAGATCGCTCAGCGGCTGTACGAGAACGGCTTCATCACCTATATGCGGACCGACTCCACAACTCTGTCGGACTCCGCCGTTTCCGCGGCCCGGTCCCAAGTTCGCGAGCTCTACGGCCCCGCTTACGTGCCGGACGCGCCCCGGGTCTACGCCAGCAAGGTGAAGAACGCCCAGGAAGCACACGAGGCCATCCGGCCCGCCGGAGACTCCTTCCGTACCCCTGCCGAGACCGGGCTACGCGACGAGGAGTACCGACTCTACGAGCTCATCTGGATGCGCACGGTCGCCTCGCAGATGAAAGACGCCAAGGGTGAGACCCTGACCGTCCGGGTCGGCGCCACGGCCAGCAGCGGGGAGGACGTCGAGTTCGGCGCATCCGGTCGGACCATCACCTTCCACGGATTCCTCAAGGCGTATGTCGAGGGCTCCGACGATCCAGAGGCAGAGCTGGACGACCGCGAAAAGCGGCTGCCGCACCTCACGGAGGGCCAGGGGCTGACCGCAGCCGGCATCGAGCCGGCCGGGCACACCACCAAGCCACCCGCCCGGTACACCGAAGCCACGCTGGTCAAGGAGCTCGAAGACCGCGAGATCGGCCGCCCGTCCACTTATGCTTCGATCATCCGCACGGTCCTCGACCGGGGCTACGTCTTCAAGCGCGGCAATGCGTTGGTGCCGGCCTGGCTGGCGTTCGCGGTCGTACGCCTGCTGGAAGAACACTTCACCCGGCTGATCGACTACACGTTCACGGCGAAGATGGAAGATGTCCTGGACGAGATCGCTGCCGGCCGGGCGGATCGGGCGGCGGAGCTGGCGCAGTTCTGGCACGGCGACGAGAACATCGCCGGGCTGAAGAATCTCGCGGACAACCTGGGCGAAATCGACGCACGTGGCATCTCCTCGTTCCCGGTGGGCGACGGCATCACCGTCCGGGTCGGCCGGTACGGGCCATACATCGAGGACGAAGAAGGCAATCGCGGCAGCGTCCCCGAAGACCTGCCGCCAGACGAGCTCACCGTCACCAAAGCCCAGGAGCTGCTCAAAGCCGGCAACGGTGATCGCGAGCTGGGCGTCAACCCGGACACCGGCCGAACCGTCGTCGCCAAGTCCGGCCGGTACGGGCCGTACGTCACCGAGATCTTGCCCGACGACGCACCCAAGGGCGCCAAACCGCCCACCGCTTCGCTGTTCAAGACGATGGACATCGAGTCGATAACGCTCGATGAAGCGCTCAGGCTGTTGACTCTGCCACGGACCGTTGGCAAGGATCCGGAAGGCAAAGAGATCATCGCCGCGAACGGCCGGTACGGACCCTACGTGAAGAAGGGCACTGACTCGCGCTCGCTTCCCGACGAGGAGTCCCTGTTCACTGTCACGGTCGAGGAAGCCGAGAAACTCTTCGCCCAGCCGAAGGGGCGCCGCGGCGCCAGAGCCGCCACGCCGCCACTGAAGGAACTCGGCAACGAGCCGGCCACCGGCAAGCCGTTGGTGGTCAAGGACGGACGGTTCGGTCCGTACATCACCGACGGCGAGGTCAACGTCACCGTGCCACGGGGAACGTCGGTGGAGCAGCTGAGCATCGAGCGGGCCGCTGAACTCATCGCCGAGAAACGTGCCAAGGGTCCGGCTCCGAAGAAGCGCACCCGTAAGTCGAGCGCCTGACGGGCTTTGCCCACCACGTTTCACCCGGTGAGCAGCCTCGTCGATGCTGTGACTCGTACGCCAGGGATCCCCCCGACGTTTCCCTGAACTTCCCCGTCTCGGGGTTGTTCAGGCACACATCGGCCGGGCAGCCTCGAGACCGTGGATCCCGCTTCCCTGGTCGCCATCCCGCTGGCGGCATACCTGGCCATGACCGTTCTCGTCGCGTTCGACTCCATCATGCCCGCCGTCCCGTCCGAGGTGTTCGTGGTGTCGTCGGGCGCGTTCGCCGCAGCCGGTGAACTCCACCTCGCTTGGGCCGTGGCGGCCGCGGCAGTGGGCGCCGTGGCCGGAGACCACGTGGTGTTCGGGCTCGGCCGGCACAAACTTCCGGGCGCACTGGACCGGTTCCGGCTCGGCCGACGCGCCCGGATGAGCGTCGAGCGTGTCTACGACCGGTTCGGGTCCGCCAGCGCGGCAACGATTGTCGCGGGGCGTTTTCTGCCTCTAGGACGCACCGCCAGCGCCGCCAGCGCTGGGCTGGCTGGACTCGCTCCACGGCGCTTCCTCATCTGGAGTGTGGTGGGAAGCCTCGCGTGGGCGAGCTGGCTCGTCGGCCTCGGCTATCTGACCGGATCGGTCACCGAGGCGCCGCTGTGGATGCAATCGCTGATCGGTATCGGGGTGGCGCTTGTCGTCGGCGTGTGGGCCGGCGCGATCAGGGCGATCATCCGCACCCGCCGGCGGCTGATCGATTTCGCGGATCGCAACCGGCCCGCCGCGGCGCCGGCAGCAGCGCGAGCACCTCAGTCGGTGGTGACGTTGCGCTGAAGCGGACGGAGCTGATTGCTGACATCCACCACACCAGGCGTGTCCCAGGCGTCGTCACCCGCGGCCCGTTTGACCAGCCACGACGAGACCTGGCCACCGAGAACCACCACACCTTGTTTCACGTCCACCTTGATGTCGTCGTGTTTGGTGTAGGTGTTCGTCTTCAGCCGATCGACAACGGCCGACTTGATGTCGCCGTCGCTCAGACCAGCCTCGCCCTCAGACTGCGGCTCATCCAGCCACTCGTAGTAATACCGCGCGTCGGGGTAGGTCCACGGAGGAATGATCGGAATCATCATGCCCCAGGCATACCCGCTGTCCGGCGCCTCATGCGTACCGGGGACAGTCCGTTGGACCGGCCCGGTTCAGCGCGCCGCGGGTTCCGCCTCGTCGACCCAGCCGGCAAACAACACGAGCCCGGAACCGCGGTGAACGGCGAGGAACCCGAACGGACGGTCGTAGGTCATTTGGAGCCCACGCGCGTTGTGGACCGGCATCGAGACCACCCGCAGGCCGACTGCTGAGACGGCCGCTGCCTCGAAACCCGTCGCGCTGAATATCGCCACGGCGGACTGCACCGCTTGATCGACCCGCATGGGAACCGGCGAGATCCGGGAGAAATGACCTCGATCGGATCGACTCACCGTTTCCAGGCCGAAGATGCGCGCGTTCTCCAATAGATCGTGCTCCGAGCGCACGGTGAACCGGACGGTGGTGACGGCGACGCTCGGCCGCTGGGCCGCGACGACGCTGAGGCCCGGCGCGGCCGAGACGTCGGCGTGGAGCAAGTCACTTCCGGACTGGACCCGGTGATCACCGGCTAGTACGGCCATCGCGGCAGGCAGCACTGCCGACGGGGGTTGCTCTTCTGGACCGAGGACGAGGTGTACGTCGATTCCGTTGTCGCCCTCGATCCGGGTCAACGTGAGCACCCCAGCCGGGGTCAGCGCCGCCCGCAGGTCGTCGAGCCCGCGAGTGGTCCGCTGCAGCCCGGCGAGACGTTTCCCGGCCCACGGCCCGAGCGCGGGTGTCACGGTCTCATCGCTGAACTTCCGCGTCCACGACGTTCTCAGCGCGACGGCCGTGGCGAGTGTCAGCATCAGGTCGGCGTGGGTCTCGACGGGGAAATGTTCGATCAGGCCGTGGGTGCGCTCGCGTGCCCATACATCGAGCTTCGGCTGGTCTATGCGCGGGTCACCAGATATCTCGCCCACCGTGCCCGGTGGGAGTTCGTTGACCCAGTCGGGGTTCACCTGGGCTGCGCTTTGCGCCCATAGGCCCAGTGCAGCGTCGACGCCCTCAATACCATCGATGCTCTTCATCGCGTCCCGGGCCGACTCCATACATTGATCCGATGGCAGCCTCACCGCCTCCGCGAGCTCTTCGCGGCCCGGCTCGTCGGCCGATGCGGCCAGCACCGCAAGCAGCGGCCACAACCCAGCCCCGGATAGGACACCGGGCCCTTCGAGTCGCGCGGCCCACGACGCGGTCAACGCGTTCACCGTCCTCGTATGCATACACCGACCCTAACCTCATCCGCCCGCCCCTAGATGATCATGTTTGGTGGGTCTTCTCTTGGGTCACCATGCCTGCAGGCCTATCGACGCGCGAGAAAACCCACCAAACATGATCATCTAGCTGGGCGAAGAGGTGAGCCGGTCAACAGCTGGCGGCGTGGGTGACTACGCTGGCGGCGTGACGCATAAGGACGACGCCCGCCAGGACGGGCTGTTCATCGCCTTCGAAGGCGGCGACGGCGTGGGCAAGTCGACTCAAGTCGAACTGCTCGCCGAGCACCTGCGCGGCCAGGGACGCGACGTCGTCGTCACCCGCGAGCCCGGTGACTCTCGCATCGGACCACAGGTCCGAAGCATCGTCCTCGACGGAGGTGAACTCGACGAACGCGCCGAAGCCCTGCTGTTCGCCGCCGACCGTGCCGACCATGTGGCCGCCCTGATCAAGCCGGCTTTACAGCGTGGTGCCGTGGTGATCACCGATCGCTACACCGACTCGTCAGTCGCATACCAAGGCGCTGGGCGCGCTCTCGGCACCGCTGAAGTCGCTGCGTTGTCGGACTTCGCCACCCAAGGGCTTCGACCCCACCTCACCGTGCTCCTCGACCTCGACGCTGCCGAGCGTCGTCGAAGGATGCTGGCTCTCGGGCAATTCGACCGGATCGAACGTGAACCCGACCAGCTTCATGAAAACGTCCGGCGGGCGTTCCTCGAACTTGCCGCTTCAGCGCCTGAGCGCTATCTGGTCGTAGACGCCACGCGCCCCCCGGAAGACATCGCCACCGACGTGGCCGCCGCAGTGGACAAGGTGATGACGTGAGCGTCTGGGACAACGTCGTCGGACAAACGATCGTGCCGGCACTACAGCGCACCGTGGCCGACGCCGCCGGGGTGGCCGCTGGTCGGTCCGGTGGTTCCATGACCCACGCCTGGCTCTTCACCGGCCCTCCCGGATCGGGCCGCTCGGTGGTCGCCAAGGCGTTCGCCGCCGCGCTGCAATGTCCCGACGACGGCTGCGGCCGCTGCGCAGAGTGCACAGAGGTCCGGGCCGGCACCCATCCTGATGTCGCCATGCTGACCACCGAGGGCTTGAACATCAAGATCAGCCAGGTTCGCGATCTCGTCCCCCGGGCCGCGCTGAAGCCTGCCCGCGGGCGCTGGCAGATCGTCGTCGTGGAAGACGCCGACCGGCTCGGGGAGGACGCCGCAGACGCACTGCTGCTGTCCGTCGAAGAACCCCCCGAGCGCACCGTCTGGATGCTGTGCGCCCCTACGGCCGAAGACATCGTCCCCACCATCCGGTCACGATGCCGGGTCGTCCACCTTCGAACGCCACCCTACGAAGACGTCGCTGCCTACTTGAACAGAGCGGAAGGCGTAGATCCACAGATCGCCTCGTTCGCCGCCCGGGCCGCTCAAGGTCATATCGGCCGAGCCCGCGCGCTCGCTACCGACGCCGATGCCCGCGCGCGCCGCGAAGAGGTGCTGCGCCTGCCGTTCGCGCTCAACGATCTCCGCCAGTGCCTCGACGCCGCCGCCAACATCGTCGAGGCCGCCAAGGTCGATGCCGAACGGCACTGCGACGCGCTCGACGCCCGTGAGGTGGAAGAACTGAAGAAGGCCTTGGGTGCGGGCACCATCGGCCGCAAACCGCGCAACATGGACGGTGCGGTGAAAGAGCTCGAGCGCGAGCAGAAGCTCCGCCGCACCCGCGTACAACGCGACTCCATCGACCGCGCGCTGGTGGACGTCCTGGCCCTGTATCGCGACGTTCTGATGATGCAGCTCGGTGTCAGCGCTGAACTCATCAACGACGAGATCCGTCCCTCACTCGACCGGCTGGCCCGCGGCGGCACCCCCGAAGCCACGCTCCGGCGCATGGAGGCCATCGTCGCCGCCCGCGAAGCGCTCCTGGCCAACGCCGCACCGTTGCTGACGCTGGAGTCCATGGCGTTGACGCTGCGGGAGGGGTGAAGGGAGCGGTGTGGGGGTTGTGATGATGCCATCCCCGCCCGCGGCTCGTTCCTCGCCGATGCCCGACCGAACCCTGGATGGCGTCATCACAACCCCCACACCGCGGTCCCCACACGCCCGTCGCAGCTAGCTGAGCATGGGGGAACCCCCACCACGCACGGCCGACGATCACCGCGGCGGGCGGGCAAACGTCACTCGTTGACGGAGACGCCGACGGCGCGCAGCTCATCCGCCGTCTTGGTGGTGAAGAGCCAGTCACGGAACGGCTCTTGCGCGATGAGGTCCTCATGCTCGGTCAACGCCTGCTCACCGAAACGGAAGAAGCGATACCCGTGCGGCCGCAGAGCTGCTTCGACTCCTGCCGTGTTGGCCCGGCCGGGCAAGACTTCGCAGACTATGTCCGGCCGGTTCGCGGCGAGGAACACCTGGGCGTGCTGGAGCACGACGTCCTCGGTCCCCTCCACGTCGATCTTCATCGCCGTCTTGGCACCACGAGCTGACTCCGGAAAGGCCTCGAAGATCGAATCCAATGACCGGATCGGAACGTGTACGCCTTTTTCGAAGTAGAACTCGGTCGAATAGAAATCAGGTAATGCCGAACCACCGGTGCCGGTCTCCAAACACGCGGAGTCACCATCTTTACCAACGCCCTCGGTATGAATGGTGATTCTGGTCAGAAGATCGTTGGCAACGACGTTGTCCAGCGCCGCCTTGGCGACTTCTGGTAGCACCTCGAAGGCATGGACATCGGCGTCCTCCGATGCCCGGGCAGCCAGTAACGAGAAGATGCCGGTATATGCGCCAAGATCCAGGACGAGTTTCGAATCGCGCGCAACGGTCGCGAACACGTCCAGCGCCAGCTGGTCTTCGGACCTCGGCCGGACACCCCGGCCCCAGTAGAGCTCTTTGGCGATAATGCACCGGTCAGGCCGATTCATCACGAAGCTCACCCCGGCCATCCGGGCTTCCACCGACTTCACGTGAGCCGGCGCGGGCAGGCGTTCCCGGCGGATCCGGCCCCCGGCCAGCGTTGCCGCCACACGAACCAGGTAGTGCGGTACCCGCCACGAGAGGATCCTCTTGACGAGCGCCTTCATGCCATGCCAGCTATGCCGGCGACCTATCTCGCTCTTGTGATAATCAGTCACATCATCAGCCATGCCGTCACTCACAACCATCCGTCTCGACAGGCTAGGGGGTACATCATCTTGCTACGCCTGAGCCTCCGCGAGGGTTCCCGCTATATAGAACCCGCCTGAGAACAACCTGTGCACATGCATGGATCAATGGGTACCCGAGTTACCCAGCAAGTCAAACAACACACTGGTTACAGCCGGACTCGGCCGGTGCGCTGCGGCTGAGCCACACACATTCGACATGGCGGCGTCAGGTTCGGCACCGAGCGTGTTCCACAGCACAACACGCCGTATGGTGGCTGTGTGGGCATGGTGATGGCAGTGGCCTTCACCCGGTACGGGAAGCTCTACTACCTCGATCCGGGTGAACACTCTCCTCGTGTGGGAGACAAGGTCCTCGTACCGACCGATGACGGTCCCGAGGTCGCGGAGTGCGTGTGGGCGCCGCAATGGGTCAGCGAAGACGTCGATGGGCTACCCGTCTGCGCGGGCACCGCCACCGAGGAAGACCTCGAGCGCGACGAGCGTAATCGCCGCCGTCGCGGCGAGGCACGCGTCGTCGCGCGCCGGCTCATCCGGGACCACGGGCTACCGATGAAGATCGTCGGAGTCGACTTCGTCGATACCCGTGAGGACGTCGACCAACTCATCACCATCTACTTCAGTGCGCCCCAGCGGGTCGATTTCCGCGAACTGGTGCGCGATCTGGCGCGCACGCTCCGGGCGCGGATCGACCTCCGCCAGCTCGGGCCGCGCGACGAAGCCCGCGTCCAGGGCGGCGTCGGCCCATGTGGGCGCGAGACGTGTTGCTCGACGTTCCTGAAGGATTTCGAACCGGTCAGTATCCGGATGGCCAAAGATCAGGACCTGCCCCTGAATCCGCTCAAGATCTCCGGCGCTTGCGGACGCCTGATGTGCTGTCTGAAGTACGAACACCCGCTGTATCAGGACTTCAAGGCCAACGTTCCGTCGCTCGGATGCGGCGTAGAGACCGATGAGGCCGAGGGTACTGTCGTCGGGTACAACGTTCCTTCCGAGACCGTCTATGTCCGGGACCGCGAAACCGGACGCCGGGTGGCCTGCCCGAAAGCCAGTGTCTGCGGATCTCGCCAGGCGTACGAAGGCGCGGTCGCCGACGGCATGCGACCCACCCCGGACGTCCCGAATGGCGACGACCACCAGACCACCACCGATTCTCAGGAGCAGCCGTGAACCGCCGGATTTCCATCACGCTGGCTCTCGGCGCCGCGATCGCTGTAGCCGCATGTTCGAACGGCGGCCCGCCGGATGCGCCACCACAGCAAGAGATGCCGCCGGAGTCGACGCCCGCTCCGGACGCGACGGAGGGCGTCGACGAAGAACTCGCTACGTTCTACACGCAGACCCTCGAGTGGGACGATTGCGGCGACCAGTACCAATGCAGCACCCTGTCTGTCCCGCTCGATTACGCCGATCCCGACGGCGATCAGATCGAGATCGCGATGCTTCGAGTGCCGGCCACCGGCGAAGACCCGGCAGGTTCGCTCATCGTCAACCCAGGCGGGCCGGGCGCTTCCGGCATCGAGTATGCGCGTAACGCCCGAAACGAGAACGTGGTCGCCTCTGATCGCCTCCGGGAACGGTACGACGTCGTCGGATTCGATCCGCGGGGCGTCGGTTCTTCCACCCCCATCGATTGCCTGGACGACGAAGACCTCGACGTGTTCGTCAGCGAGCAGGCCAGTGCCGAGGATGACGAAGCGTTGGCTGAGCTGGAAGAGACCATCGAAGAGTTCACCGCGGCGTGTGAGGCACGCTCCGGCGACCTGCTGGCCCACATCGACACCGCCAATGTCGCCCGCGACATGGACGTGATGCGGGCCGCGCTCGGTGACGAGAAGCTGCACTATCTCGGCAAGTCCTACGGGACGTTCATCGGTGCCGTTTACGCTGATCTGTTCCCCGAGCGGGCCGGTCGTCTCGTTCTCGACGGTGCTGTCGACCCCGCACTGGAAGCAGAAGAGGTCGCCCTGGGCCAGGCCGAGGGGTTCGAGCGCTCGCTGGACGCCTTCCTGGAATGGTGCCTCGATCAAGATTGCGCCATCGGCGACTCAGAGGACGAGGCGCGCGAAGCGCTGGACCAGCTCATGGCCGACGCCGAGACCGAGCCCGTGCCGACCAACGACCCCCAGCGCCCGCTCACCGCAGCGCTAGCCTTCTACGGGATCATCCTGCCCCTCTACCTCCCGGCCGAAGAGGGTTATCCAGTGCTGGAGAGGGCTCTCGACAACGCCATCAACGACGAAAACGGTTCAGACCTGCTACAGCTCGCCGATTTCTATCTGGCACGCAACCCGGACGGGGTGTACGACGGCAACCAGAACGAGGCCATCATCGCAGTGAACTGCCTTGACCGGCCGAGTACCACGACGCCGGAAGAAGCGCGAGCTACCGCGCAGGAGTTCGAGGATCTCTCGCCCACGTTCGGGCGGTTCATGGCCTGGGCCGGGCTGACCTGCGTGGATTGGCCCGCGGAGTCCGACTTCGATCCGGCTCAGCTCTCGGCGACCGGGGCCGACCCGATCCTCGTGATCGGTACCACCGGCGACCCTGCCACCCCGTACCGCTGGGCGGAGTCGCTGTCCGAGCAGCTCGAGTCGGGGGTGCTGCTGACGTATGAGGCCTTCGTGCACACCGCGTACCTGTCCGGCAACAGCTGCATCGACTCGGCCGTCGATGCTTACCTCCTCGACGGCACTGTGCCCGACGAGGGACGTGTCTGTTCGTAAGTCGGAACATGCCCGCTCATAATGGGCGGCATGCGCCGTTCGATCATCGCGATGCTCGGTCTGGGCGTCGCCCTCGCCCTGGCGGCGTGCGCAGGCGACGAGAGCGAGGTACGCCACGCCCGGGCGCTCACGCAGCTCGCTGGCACCGGCGCCGACGTCTCGTACGCGGAACCCCTGACGCTGCGGATGCGCGCCGGCCAGATCGAGTCGGCTGAGGTCGTCTCCGCCGATGGCGAGGCGTTGCCCGGTGACATCGACGACGACGGCCGCACCTGGACCAGCACCACTCGCCCGGAACCCGGCACCAACTACGACGTCATGGTGACCGCCTCGGACTCGTTCGGCGAGTCCCACGTGTTCGACGACGAACTCACCGTGGCGGAGGTGCCGGACGGTGACCGGCTGACCCTGACCATGCAGCCCGGCAACGAGTCGGTTGTCGGGGTAGGGGCGCCGATCGTGGTGCGCTTCACACAGCCGGTCACCGAACGAGAGGCCGTCGAGCGCGAGATGCATGTCTCGTCCGATCCACAGGTGGTCGGGAGCTGGCATTGGGTGAGCGATACGGAAGCCCGCTTTCGGCCGCAGGAGTACTGGCCGGCCGGCACCCGAGTAGCTCTGGATCTGGAGCTCAACGGCGTTCAGGCCGGTGAAGAGCTGTGGGGCGGGCGTTCCTACCACCTAGAGTTCGAGGTGGGCTCCGAGCACATCGCCGAGATCGATGCCAATGACTACACCATGACGGTCAACGTCGACGGCGAGACCGAGCACACGTGGAACACGAGTCTCGGCGCACCCGAGTTCGCCACCCGCAATGGGACGTACGTCGTCCTCGAGAAGTTCGAGGAACGCAACATGACGTCGTGCAACGCGAACATCACATGCGATCCGAGCGATCCCCACTACTACGACGTCGATGCGGATTGGGCGGTGCGGCTCTCGTACAGCGGCACCTTCGTGCATTCGGCGCCCTGGTCGGAGGAGTCACAGGGCGAGGACAACGTCTCGCACGGCTGCATCAACCTCAACGACGCCAACGGCGAGACCTACTTCAACATGGTTCGCTACGGCGACATCGTGACCGTGGAGAACTCCACCCGCGAAGCGGACGACCTGGTCGAACGAGGCGATCCTGGCATGGTCGACTGGAACCAGTCCTGGGACGAGTACGTTGCCGGGTCCGCAGTAGGCGAGGCGATCACCACGGGCGAGTTCTGACGACTGCGGCATCGCGCAACGCACCACGCGATGCGGCCCCGGACGCCGCCCGCTCCAGCCAGAACACCCGATTCGGCGTTGGGTGCCCGTACGTCCTATACTCGTGGACCGTGCCGGTCTTACCGGCACAAGCCGCCTTAGCTCAGTCGGCAGAGCGATTCACTCGTAATGAATAGGTCGTCGGTTCGATTCCGACAGGCGGCTCCAACTCGCCCGCAGGTCACAGACTTGCGGGCGTTTGCTTTCCCGCTCAGCCGGACGCCCGAGATGGCACATTGCTGGCACATGCGTTCCCGACTGCACCATCACGACGCCACCGTGCCCGTCTCCAGATACCTGTCCACGTCCTTCGGCACGCGAGCCTTCACCTCAGACATCACCGACGTGTACACGTCGGATGTGAACGCTGTCGACGACGCCAGAGCGCGACTGCGGGCCCGCGAGTACGGAGGCATCCTCGACGAGGTAGCCAAGACGCGGATCCAGACGACAACACCGGAAGTTTCGGTGCGTCGCACGCGGAAGGGATCCTGGACCGGATCGCCCGTAACCGGACCACCACCATCACCGTCAACACCAGACGCAGCGGCGGCGGGAGCCACACCGAGCCGTACATGGTGCACACGGGCGGGAAGATCACACCTTCCGGGGTGAAACGGTCACGACGGCGGCAAAGTCGCCAGCAACTTCGGGCGCTCGCTCCTGACGAGGTGCCCGCGATCCTGCAACCGAAGAACGGGTGATGTCCCGGTCGCAGAATGCCGCGTTCGAGCGGCTACTCAGCAGTGTCGGACGAGCCGCCCGGCCGCCGTAGCCGCGTCCACACAGGGCGCCGGCCACTCACCGCCGATGGCACCTACTATGGAGCCGCAAGCGATCGCCGAAGCCCTCAACGGCACCACCCTGAAGCTCGACTTCGGAGACCGCACCGTTCTCTCGCCGAGATAGTGCCGACGGGCAACGGGACCGCAGCCGAACCGGTGCGAGAAGCTGACAAACGAAAGCGTCGAGCGTGTGTTCCTGCCCCGCGCTCTGGAGCCCTATGGAGGCAACCCGTTCCGGGGTCGCCGCAGGCGCCCCAGGGCACGTGGCTGACATTGTCGGTGCCGCGCCGTAGCGTGCCTACCTGAGAGGGGGCACACTGGGTGCTCTCACAGTTAAGGGCAGGTGTGAACGATGGCTGGACAGAGCCAGGCCAACGCGCGTGAGGCGGTCTACGCGGCGATCGTCGACGTTACGAAGAGCGCCGAGCAGTACGAGGGCCCGATGAAGTCTCAGATGATTCGTGACGCTGCCCACGCGTACCGGGCTATAGCCGGCGGCCCCCAACCCGGAACCTCAGTCGTCGACACATCGAAGTGACGCCCATCGTGTGACGAACAACAATGCACCTCGGACCGCCAACGTCCGAGGTGCGCTCCGCTGTGCCCATCTCCGGAAAGATGCCGGTACGGACACTTCTCTCCGTCTATCTCCGGTCGAAGGGCCAATTCCTTCGGGGTGATGACCGATGGCGATGCTGCGATCGGCGACGATGTAGTGGATGTGGATGATCACGCCGTTGATGCCGTCGTGTCGGTGCCGGCCGGTACCGTCCCATCATGAGCGTGTGGACTGTGCTTCGGGACTGGTGGGATACCGATGACTCGGCGTTGCCGCCGGTCAAGCTCAACCTCGACGATCTCGAAGACATCGTAAGGTCGATCGAGGCGGACCTCGAGTGCCACGCGCGCATGTCGGTGTCCGGCTGGGGCCCCGTCTCCAGCGCCGCCGAGATCGCGTCGCTGCACGAGGCGGACATCGAATGGGTAAGCATCCAAGAAGATGTGAAGCTGAGCGGCTTCGATGGTGACCCGAGAATCTCTCTGCATCTGGGCCGCCAAAGCGTCCATGCTGAGGGCACGGGCGAAGCCACCCGGGCGGCACTGGGGCGTGTTCGGAGCCTTTCACGGCGCCGCGTTAACGCTCGAGGGGTACTGAGTCTTGCCGCCTTGTTCTATTGGATTGCGGTCATTGCGCTGCCCGTGTGGTTTGTGGTGGATGTTGGCCCGGACTGGCGGCTGATACCGGTGCTCGCAGGTGGCATTGCGGGCGCGGTTTGGCTCGGTGAGAAGGCCAAGCGGTGGTTGCAGAGGCGTGGGATGTTCCGCAATGCCGGCGTCAAGATTGTGCTGTTGACTCGGCAGCAGGAGCGCGATCGGCGGTACCTGTCCAGGCGAGATTCCCTCGTGTACTTCGGCGGAATCGTCACGGGCATCATCGGCGCGTTGGTGACGGCCTGGTTGGTCAGATAGGCGTGTCCCACTGGGGAAACATGGCGGCGTAGCCGATTCACACCCTCGACCGGCTTGCCGCCGCGTCGCCCACCCATCAAAGTGCCATCCGCCGTGGGACATAGACTCGCCAGTCAGCACACTTGGACCGGAGTCCATGAGTGGAAGAGACTGGAAAACACCACCATCTGCTGCGATGCTGTCAGATGAGAGGAGGCTGGACCTGTGGGCGACGCGGTAGTGCTTGATCGGCCGGTGATGGCTGCCCGTGAGGCCGCCCGGCAACTGCGTATGCCACCATCGACGCTGGTTCATTGGCTCGAAGGGGGCGAGCGGGGTGGTCGAAGGTACGAGCCTGTCCTTCGCGAAGAGCCCACTGGGTCGGCCACGATTACATGGGGCGAGATGGTTGAGGCGCGCTACGTGCGTGCCTATCGTGACGTCAAGGTCTCAATGCAGCGGCTGCGTCCGTTCATCGCCGCCTTACGTGAAGAGTTCGGTGTGCCTTACCCGCTCGCACATTTCCGCCCCTACATAGACACGAACCGGCGGTTGATCATCGAGCTGCAAAAAGACAGTCACCTGCCTGAAGAGCTGTGGCTCGTCTACGAGCCACGATCGAAGCAATACATGATCAATGCCTACCTCCGGCGCGACTTCCTTGACCAGGTCGAGTTCGAACAGTCAGGCATACAAGCCGCCTTCCGAATGAGGCCAGCTGGCGCAGCAAGCCCCGTCGTGATGGATCCGAGGATTGCATCAGCAGCCGCGACAATCGAAGGCATCCGCACCGAGATCCTCGCTGAGCAGGCCCAGGCCGACGCGACGATCGACGAGATCGCCGACGACTTCGGGCTCACCGACCAGCAGGTTAAGGCCGCCCTCGCCTACGAGTTCTCCCCGGCTGCGTAACCCATCCAGGCATGCAACAAGCCCGGTGGTACTTCGATGCCGACACCATCGGTGTCGGAAAAGCGCTCAAAGACATCCGTCGTGATGTCACCTGGCCCGGCGACGATGGCGAACGGAAACGCGCTCGCGACCGACAGACACCTTGCCCCGTACGGCAGACCGATACACCCGACGAGCGCTGGATTCCCACCGTCACCCAGTGGGGCCTGACGATCATCACGCGCGACAAGAAGATCCAGGCACGCACCGCGGAGATCACCGCCGTCCGGGACGCTGGCGCTCGCATGTTCGCCATCACCAGCGAGGGCAACCTGAACCGCTGGGAATTGCTCGAAGTCGTTGTGAGCCAGTGGCGATCGATGGAGAATGTGGTCACCACCCGAACCGGCCCGTACATCTTCGCGTTGACACGGACCGGGATGCGGGAGATCAACATTTAGCAGTCCTCATGGGAGCAAGCAGGCGACGACTCACGACTGGCACTTCGCGCATCCACAGCCTGTAGTAACTCACAAAACCATGATCAGTTTCTAGGCAGCACAACGCCCCCGGACCCTTCGTGGTCCGGGGGCGCTTGCCCATTCCTTGGTCTTCTGCTCAGAGCCCGAACTCTCGCGCGCCGCGCACCACCTCACGCAATGCACCCAAGCTCACCCGCATCGCTTCGATGCCATCATCGACGCCGGCCAGAGCCGTCTCGACACGTTCCACACGTCGCTGCAGAGACTCCACATCGGCCAGGACCGCAGCGAGCAGCTGCACAACGTCTGTCCCCGGGGCCCTCATGACGTCACCGCAGTGTTCATCCGGCGAATCAACGTCCGCCGCTGCTCAGGACCCATCTCCGCCGCGAGTGCCTGCATCAGCTCGTCTCGCACCGCACGGGCGCGCATGTGATGTCACTGCGCCCTCGCCTCGTGATAGTCCACCTCAGCCCGCAGCGTGGCCACCTCGTTGCCTCCCGGTACCCGCTGGGGGCGCCTCGCCGAAATGTCGACCGTGGACACGTCAGCCGTCACCGCGCTCACCCGCCTCAGCATGGTCGATGGGCGGCAGAAGCTGGCGCGCCGGCGTGGGCATCCACTCCTTGTTAGTGGGTTTCCGAGGCCCCGGACGGCGCCGCTATCGCCGCGCCCGGGGCCGTCCAATGTCCGGGATGAGGCCGACCGTTCCCCGTGGCGGACCGCGTGCCTGTGATGGCACATCGATGGCACATACGACCCTGAACCAGGATGATCCAGGTTCCGCGCCCTTACACGGCGGGGCGTCGTTTATCTGCATGAATGCGCCTACATTGGTTCCGCTTTCCCTACCTTTAACGGCGCCCAGGCCACTCGTAATGAATAGGTCGTCGGTTCGATTCCGACAGGCGGCTCCACCTCTTTTCGTGCCCTTCCGCGGGCACCTCTACTCATGACGCCGGACAAGCGAAGAGCCGGATCCGCGTTCACAGATGCGCCGTCCTCCGCCGTACCGGGGCGCGGCCTCGGCGACAGCTGATCGGCATGACACCGCGAGCGTTGGCGGGCCCTTACGCCGTATCGGCTCGCTCTCGCAGCCTTCCGGCCGCCTCGATGGGTTGACGGCACACGCGTCGGGCGGCAGTCTTTGTCCTTGCTACCCTAAAACGATTTAGGATAGCGCTTCACCTGAGCACCCGCCCCAGCACCTCCGAGATCGGATGAACCACATGACACATGAGCTCTGTGTGATCGGCTGCAGCGCCTGCGCCCCGACAACCCTCGGCCCCGCGTCCGGATACCTCGTCCGAGTCGAGCAGACGACGCTCCTCGTCGATTGCGGCCCAGGTGTGATCGGACGGCTGGCCAGCTCCGGGGATCTGGCGGACGTCGATGCTGTCCTGGTCACCCATGAGCATCTCGATCATTGCGGAGATCTGATGACCCTCGCCTTCCGGCGGGCCTTTCCGCAGCGTCTCGAACCGATCCCGTTGTACGGGCCGGCGGCGCTGGCCCGCGTCATCGAGGGTTTCGATCAGGTCTTCGGCATCCCTACCCTGCCGGAGTTGCGCACGCCATTGAATGACCAGCTCCCCTTCACCCCGATCGACCTCGGCGCAGGCCTGTCGATCGGTGACATCCGGGTTGAGACCCTAGGCGCGGCACACCCCGTCCCCACTCTGTCGCTTCGTTTCCCCGACCTCGATCTCGTGTACACCTCCGATACGGGCCTGACAGAGGAGCTGGTGGAGTTCACCGCGGGTACGTCAACACTGCTCGCCGAGGCGACATACGTGAACGAGGAAGGACGTGACTTCACCGCCCACGGGCACATGGGCGGCGCCGAGGCGGGCGAGCTCGCGGCACGGGCCGGGGTCGAGCTGCTGGTCCTGACCCACTTGTCGGATCCCGACGACGAACAACCGACGTGTGACGCCGCCCGGAGCCGGTTCACCGGCTCCATCGAGTTCGCGCGCCCAGGCATGCGGCTGGGTCGAGCCGGCTCACGGGCGCGGGTGATGGCCCGGGAAGACTGATCACATCAGGGTCAGCTGCTGAGCGCGCTGCCGGCGATTCGCGGTTTCGGCGTCGATGCGCTCGACGATCGAGCTGTTCAATGCCCGCAGGAACGGGGACGGGCCGTTCTCCCGCAGCTGGCCACGCCAGATGCGCTGAGCGGCGTGGGAGAGATAGAGCAGCCGTTGCGCCCGGGTCATGCCGACGAAGAAGAGCCTGCGTTCCTCCGCCAGCTGTTCGTCGTCGGGTTCCTCACCCGGCCAGCGCAGCGGCAGCAATCCGTTCTCGCACCCCACCATGAAGACCACCGGGAACTCCAGTCCCTTGGCAGCGTGCAGGGTGAGCAGCGAGATTCGGTCCGCCCGAGGATCTAGAGCGTCCACCTCGGCGCCGAGCAGCAGTTCTCTCCGGAATCGTTCGAGGTCATCGCCGCATTCCACGGCGAGCGGGGTCAGTAGGTCAACCGCCACGTACAACTCCGACGTCCGCTCGGTCCGGTTCAGGCGGGAAACCCGCTGCGACGTCACTTCCGCGACACTCTGCAGCGCCGTGTAGACGTCAGGTGCCGTTCTCGCCTCAGTGGCGTAGGTCAGCTCGTCGAGTAGTGTCCGCACGCCCGGCCGCTCGACCAGGCGGTCGTGGGAATGCCGCTGGAACGGATACCCGGCTCTGGTCAGGGCGTCCATGACGGCGCCGGCTTGCCCGGACGTGCGGTAGAGAACGGCGATGTCACCGAAGCCGATCTGGTCCTCGCCGTCGTCGTCGACCCGGCCGCTGTCGCGCGAATGCAACGACGTGCCACCCAGTAGCTGATCGATCGTGCGGGAGACGAACGCGGCCTCCGTACGATCGCTGGCGGCAGGGTAGACCCCGATCCTGGCCGGGTCGGCGTGGCCACCAGCCGCGCTGAGCACCCGATCCGGAACCAGAGTCGACGGGCGCACCACCTGCATCGCACCGCTCAGGATGTGCGGGCCGGACCGGTAGTTTCGAGTGAGGTGCACAACTTCCGCCGAAGGAAAATCCTGCTCGAAGCGGAGGAAGAAGCCGACGTCGGCGCCACGAAAACGGTAGATGGCCTGGTCCGGATCGCCGATAGCGGTCACGTTGCCGCCGGCCGGTGCGAGCATCCTCAGCAACCGGTACTGCAACGCGTCGACATCCTGGTACTCGTCGACACAGATCCATGAGTAACGCGCCCGGAATTCCGCGCTGAGGGCGGGATCGGATTCGAGCAGATCAACCGGGAGGGCCACCAGATCGTCGAAGTCGACCAAGTTCAGTTCCCGCAGCTTGGTCAGGTAGGCATCGAGAGCCTTGGTGACCTCTGGATCGACCGGCTGTGGGCTGCGCCGGACCCGCGAGAGTTCCGACACCATGCCCCTCGCCGCCGCCGCATCGCCGAGCACGTCGGCAAGCACAGCCAGGCGGCGTTCGTCGTCGGCTATGCCGAAACTCGCGGTCAGGCCCACCCGGGCGTGCTCGGCGCGCAGCACACTCAGGCCGAAGGCATGAAACGTCGTCACGGTAACGTCGTCAGCGCGTTCCCCGATGAGCCGCCCTAGACGCTCGGACATCTCAGCCGCGGCTTTGCGGGTGAAAGTGATGGCCAGGCACTGTTCAGGTGGTACCTGATGGTCGTTGACCATGTAGGCGATCCGGTGCGTCAGCGTGCGGGTCTTCCCCGTCCCCGGACCCGCGATGATCAGCAATGGGCCGCTACGGACCGCCGCCGCGGCGCGCTGATCCGGATCGAGCCCGGCCAGCAACGCCGGCGTGGTGTCGCTGATCTCCTGCGTGTCCCGCTCGGCGCCCACCTCGGCGCCGGGCTCGGACAGGACCTCGAGCGTGGGCTGAGCCGGTGTCCCGGCCGGCGCACTCCGGCGCGGACGGTTCGGTTCGGCTCGGATCGGGGCGTCGTCGAACAGGGCAGGCGCCTGCCAATTGCGCACAGTGCGAAGCTCGGCCGGATCGAAGAGACGGATGGTTCCATACTCACCGTCGTAGCCCGCCTCGCGGATCACCTCACCCTGCCGAAGCCTCCGGACGGCCTCCGCTAGCTGGGGCGACGCGGTCTCGAGGTCATCGAGCGCAACGTCGGCGAGGATGGCGAGTTCGGGCCCGTGCACGGCAGTCAGCCCGGCGATCTCACGACGGACTTTCTTGCTCTTGGACCCGACACCCAGCAGCTCACCCATGATCTCGGGCAACGGGATCAAGCTCCGGAAACCGGCCGCGCCGTCCGGCCGGACACCAGCGGGACGATCCGCAAGTTCCTCGACCCGGCTGAGCACGCCGACGGTGAGTGCTTTGCCACATTCAGGGCACAGTCCCCCGAGGCGCCGCGTCTCGGCCGGAGACAACCGGACCTGACATTTCCGGTGTCCGTCGTGGTGGTACTTGCCCTCTTCGGGGAAGAACTCGACGGAGCCGGCGTAGCCCTCACCTGTCTCGAGGGCGGCGCGTACCGAGTAGTAGTCCATCTCGGTGTCGAACACACTGGCTTCCCTGCCGAGGATGGGCGGCGAGTGTGCATCGGAGTTGCTGACCAATGTGTAACGGTCCAGTGCGGACACCCGCCAGATCATCTCCGGGTCGGCCGACAGGCCGGTCTCCAGCGCGAAGATGTGATCAGCCAGGTCCAGGTAGCAGTCTTCGACGGCATCGAATCCGGCCTTGGACCCCAGCACCGAGAACCACGGCGTCCAGATGTGGGCCGGGACCAGGTAGGCGTCCGGGCTGGATTCGAGCGCGATCTCCAGCAGATCCCGGGAGTCGAGTCCGAGAATCGGCCGCCCGTCGGATCCGATGTTGCCGATGGCCGCGAGCCGGCGGTTGAACTCCGCCGCGGAGTCGAAGTCCGGCAAGTACACGAGATGGTGAACCTTGCGAGTGCGCTCGGCACGTTTGTAGATGGTCGAGATCTCCGCCGACAGCATGAACCGGACATCGGTCACGCAACTGGGCGGCAGATCGCGGTCGATCTCCCGCTCGAGCTCCGGACGGAGGCGGAAGACCCCGGGCTCCGCGACCACCAGGTTCTCCTGGAGATGAGCGAACCACGCGGGGTGAGTGACATCGCCGGTGCCGACCAAGCCGATGCCTTTCCGCTTGGCCCACCAGGTCAGATGTTCGAGGTCACAATCCTTGCTACAAGCCCTGGAGTACTTTGAATGGATGTGCAGGTCGGCGTAGAAGCGCACCCCAGAAATCATGCCACGCGTGTTCTCCGGGTGAGGAGACGGATGGTCCCGGCCCCTCGTCGGAGCTGATCGAGCGCCTTGTGAAGCGCTCCCGGCCGGGGTCAAACGGTAGTATGATCCGCCTATCGAAAGATAGCATCATTCCCACGAAGGAGACTCCCACGGCGCGCCCAACACCGGTGGAGCCACGAGGCGTCGGACACCAGTGGAACGTCGGGATGCTCCACGCGGATGTCCTCGATACCATCGGCCCGCAGATCGTCGATGGAACATGGCCGGAAGGTCATGTGCTCACGCTGGACTGGATCCAGGAATCGTTCGGTGTCTCCCGCACCGTCGCGCGCGAGACCATGCGTGTGCTCGAATGGACCGGGCTGGTCACGTCCAGCCGCCGGGTCGGCATCACGGTGCTGGCGCAGACGTCGTGGAACGTCTTCGATCCACGAGTCATCTGGTGGCGACTCTCCGGTCAGGGTCGAGATCAGCAGCTGCGTTCGCTGACCGAGCTGCGGGTGGCGATCGAACCCGTGGCCGCCAGCGCCGCGGCCCGCCATGCTTCCACTGCCGAACGCGAACGGGCCGTCGCGCTCGCCATGGCTATGCGTGAGCAGGGCGATGCCGGCCATCTCGAAGAATTCCTCGAGCTGGACGTCGAATTCCACACTCTCCTGCTTCGGGCGAGCGGTAATGAGATGTTCAACGCCCTCGGTGACGTGGTCGCCGCGGTCCTGCGCGGCCGGACCCAACTGGGGCTGATGCCCCAGTACCCTGACCCCGCATCGACGAAGCTGCACGAGGACGTCGCCCGCTCGGTGGCGCAGGGCGACGGAGCGGCAGCCGAGAGCGCTATGCGCGACATCCTCGCCGAAGTCCACGCCGCGATGATCGAAGTGTGGGGAAGTTGAGCTGCCCGTTCAGCCCGGCGCATACCTACCGCCTTGCCACGACTCGCTCCACGCGTCGAAATGTCGGGTTGGCACCGATAACCACTCAACAGCTGTCTGATGACACGGAATTCACCCATCGATAGCGTTCATTCACACTGGATGCCGTTCGCCGAGGCGCCGCGCAGCCGGACGAGCGTCGCCAGTCGGAGATGTCACTCGTCCACTCGAGAAGGGTTCCTCCATGGCGGCTCCTGCAAGACGTGCCCGCAACGGCCGGCTGGTGACCGGCATGGCGGCCGGCGCTCTGCTCCTGCCTTTCTTCGCCGGATCCGGCTCGGCGACGCCGCAGCCCGGGACCGGCCCGATCTTCGAGGACGGCCAGGCACAAATCGTTCCCGAGTTCTCCGACTCCAGTGCCTGGATCCGGCAGCAGCTCTGGGTGGAGACGGAGTTCGACAGTGACGGCGACGGCCGGCCTGACCGTGTTCATGTCGACGTCACCCGTCCCCACCAGACCGAAACCGAGGATCTGCGGGTGCCCGTCATCTACGAGACGAGCCCCTACTACGCCGGAACCGCCGCGGTCGATTCGCAGCTGTCCTGGTTCTGGGACGTCCACCACGAGATCGGCAAGGAACCGCCGGAGCGCCAGCCAGCGCCCCAGATCCCGCACCGGCCGGACCGTACCTCGGTATCCAACAGCCACGTGAACGAGTGGGTCCGCCGTGGCTTCGCGGTGGTCCATTCCGAATCGCCGGGCACCGGGTTGTCCCAGGGCTGTCCCACCATCGGCGGCGCTAACGAGTCCCGGGCGCCGAAGGCCGTCGTCGACTGGCTCAATGGGCGGGCTACGGCGTACACCTCGGTCGACGGCGACGAAGAAGTCGACGCCTACTGGTCCACCGGCAAGGTCGGCATGACCGGCACGTCGTACAACGGGACGCTGCCCATCGCGGCTGCCACAACAGGCGTCGAAGGCCTGGAAGCCATCGTCCCGGTCGCCGCCATATCGGAGTGGTACGACTACTTCCGGTCCAACGGCACGGTGAAGCACCCCGGAGGCGGCGCCTCCCCGGAAGGCACGTGGCGTGGTGAGGACGCCGACGTCTTGTACGACTTCGTCAACAGTGGCTATCCGGAGACCCGCGACTACTGCGACGAGACGGTGCGCGACGGCACCATGCTGGCCGAGATGGACCGCGCCGACGGCGACTACAACGAGTTCTGGGCGGCGCGCAGCTATCTCGCCGACGCCGGGAACATCCAGGCCGCGACGCTCTTCGCGCATGGTTTCAACGACTGGAACGTCATGCCGCAGCAGGCCGTCCAGCTGTATGAAGCACTCCGGGAGCAGGGCACGCCGGTTCAGGCGTACTTCCACCAGGGCGGGCACGGCGGCGCGCCGCCACTCGAGATGATGAACCGCTGGTTCACGCGCTACCTCTGGGATCACGAGAACGACGTCGAGAACGACCCCCGGGTCCGGATCGCGCACGGCTCGGACCGGTTCGACACCACGGCGTTCGACGACTACCCCAACCCGGACACGGCCAATGTGACGTTCCTGCCGCAAGCTGGCGGGGCCGAGGTAGGCGGATTCACCTCCCTGACTCTGCCCGAGGCCACGACCGAGACACTCGAGGACGACTACACCCATCTGGCCGGCGATCTCGCCCAAGCAGAGTCGTCCGACCACCGCCTGCTCTACGCGACGCCAGTGCTGAGCGAGGATCTGCACCTGTCCGGTACGCCGTCGATCACGGTGCGGCTTGCCTCGAGCAAGCCGGCCGCGAATTTGTCGGTCATGCTGGTCCGTCTACCCTGGACCGGTAGCCCACTGAGTGCGGCGAGCGTCGTCACCCGAGGGTGGGCCGACCCGCGCAACCACCGCTCGCTCACCGACAGCGAGGCACTGATTCCAGGCGAGTTCTACGACGTCACATTCGACGTGCAATCCACCGACAAGATCATCGCCAAAGGTCAGCAACTAGGCCTGATGATCTTCTCCAGCGATCACCAACACACGCTCCGCCCGGAGCCCGGTACCGAGCTGACCGTCGACCTGGCTGGCACCTCCATCGACCTGCCGGTGGTGGGTGGCCCGCTGGCCGTGGGCATCTGCGCCGACGAAGACACCCGGGAGACCGTCGTGATTCGCGGCGAAGACTCCGGCGTCCCGAATCACACCCTGGCCGGGACCTGCACCATCAACCATCACATCCTCGATGAGGCCGAGTGGGAGAACCACGGCGACTTCGTCAGGCATGTAGGTCGGGTGGCTGACCAGCTACGTGCGGCTGGCGTCATCACCCCACGTGAGCGCGGACAGTTGGTCCGTGCCGCCGCCCGCTCGGCGCGGTAAGCCGCTCGTTCACAAGGGGAACGGCATCCGGGCCGCTCGGTTCTCGAGCGGCCCGGATGTCACATTCCGCCTCCACACCAGCCTCGTATCGCGGCACTTCAATACCGTCAGTCACCCAAGGAATAGGGGTAAACCGATTCACGACCACCTGGCGGTATTGAAGCCGTTGACGAGTGGGCAAGAATCCCTCGCTAGAGTGCGAGGATGAGCGGTGATGCGAGCTGGCGCGACCAGCGGCGCGAAGCACTGGCGTCTCAGGCGGCAGCGCTCGAGCGGCGGCAGGCCGCTGAGACGGCGCAAGCTCGGGCACTCATCAGCGATTTCGTGCAACAGATGAACGGGCTCGGCATACCGCCGCACCCCCTACGTGCCCGCGTCCCGGACACCAAAGCCTCATATCGCACCAACGTCACCGGCTGGTATCTGCGCCGGAATCGGTCCCTCGCGGTGAGCGCCGCCGGCGCCTTCTACATCCTCGATGTGCCGGCGAGCGTCACGGCGCGAATACTGGGAGTCCGCCTCGAGCCCACCGACCCACCGCTGGTGGTCGGACGGGGCGCACGCGACGGCGAGTCGGTCCCACTCGAGAAGCTGCTGCGGCTCCGGCTCGAGGCCGCCCATCAGTGGTGATCGTGAGCGGATTAGTGCTGCGAAACCACGACACCGAAGCGCCCATGATCACCAATTGGCAGCACTAATCCGCTCACGATCACCACTGGGGTTGAGCCTTGACCTCAAGTTAAGTTGAGGTTACATCATGACTTCATGACGGCCACAACCACCACCAGGTACACCTACGCCGACCTGCCGGCGTTGATGGCACGTATGACCGGCGACGAGAAGCACCAGCCCAGCGCGACGTCGACGCTGGACGTGCTCTGGACCTTGTACAGCCGGGTCCTCCACGTAGATCCGCGGAACCCAGAAGACCCCGCACGAGATCGTTTCCTCCTGTCGAAGGGTCACGGACCGATGGCGTACTACGCCGTCCTGGCAGCGCACGGATTCTTCCCCGCCGACTGGCTCGACACGTTCACCGGGTACGGATCCAAGCTGGGCCTGCATCCCGATCGGGCCCTCATTCCCGGCGTCGAGATCTCGAGCGGCTCTCTCGGACACGGCCTGCCGATGGCCGTTGGCCTCGCAATGGGACTCCGGACACGGCGAAACCCTGCCCGCACGGTGGTCATGACGGGTGATGCCGAGTTCGATGAAGGCAGCAACCATGAGGCCCTTGTCATCGCCGGCGCACACGAACTCGACCTACTCACCGCCGTGGTGATCGACAACCAGTCGTCGACGCACGGATGGCCGGGCGGGATCGCCCGCCGCTTCTCGGTCGAGGGCTGGGCCACCGAGACCGTCGACGGCAGGGACCACGACGAAATCGCCCGTGCACTGACCGGCGACCATCCACAACGCCCCCTGGCCGTCGTCGCCGTCATCGAGCCGAAAGGGTGACCATGCGTAGTCGCTTCGCCGCCGTCACCTCGCGCCTGATGGACGATCACGAGAACATCGCTGTTGTGCTGGCGGACATCTCGATCTCCCACTTCGCCGCGGCCGCGCGCCGCCATCCACACCGGGTGGTCAACGTCGGAATCCGCGAGCAGGCGATGATCGGCGCTGCGGCCGGGATGGCGCTCGCCGGCCTGCGGCCCATCGCCCACACCTACACGCCGTTCCTCATTGAACGCCCCTTCGAGCAGGTGAAGCTCGACCTCGGCCATCAGGAGCTCGGCGCCATCCTGGTCAGCGTCGGCGCCTCGTACGACGAGACCGGTTACGGGTACACCCACCATGCCCCAGGCGACGTCGCCCTGCTGGACACCCTGCCCGGCTGGACCGTGCACATCCCGGGGCATCCGGACGAGGTTGAGTCGTTCCTGCGCATAGCTGCCCTGAACAACAACCGGGTGTATATCCGCCTCTCCGCCCACACCAACGACAAGCCACATGCGCGCCCGGACGGCCAGTTCACCTTGCTGCGCAGCGGATCTGGCGCGACCGTGGTCGCGGTCGGGCCCATGCTGGAGCGAGTCCTGGCCGCGACGGCGGACTTGGATGTCACCGTCCTGTACGCCCCGACTGTTCGCCCGTTCGACGCGGCTACGCTGAGATACGTTCTGGCCGAGCCAGCCGTAGTGCTCGTCGAGCCGTATCTCCGTGGCACCTCAGCGTCCAAGGTGAGTGAGGCGCTGTCCGATCTACCACATCGGCTGCTGGCGCTTGGCACTCCTGAGCACACGGCCCGCCTCTACGGTTCGCCGTCCGACCACGACATCGAATACGGCCTTGATGTCGCGGGGCTCCGCGCGCGAATCAGCAGCTTCGCCGCACGCAGTGATGCCCCCAGCGCGGTACGGTAGGCCCCGAGCGATGCCATGTGCCAACCTTTTGGTGAGCATCGAATGGCGCTAGCCCGATTCGCCTGGGAGGGATCACGTGGCGGCCACGCACCTCGACCGCTGGGCGCAGTGGCTCCTGCACGACCGCCACGGTGGCGACGAGTCCTCGTTGCGCAAGCAACTCGAGTGGCTCGCACCGGTGCGAGACAAGATCTTGACCGAGGCGTCAGTCGGCCTGGACGACATCGTCCTCGACGTCGGCTGCGGTGAGGGTTTAGTCGGATTCGGTGCGCTGCCCCTGGTCGGCGACAGTGGGCGGGTGGTGTTTACCGAAGTCTCGGAGAAGCTGCTGGAGAGCTGCCGCAACATCGCCTCGGAAATCGGCGTCACACCCCGTTGCAGGTTCGTCCGCACGCCAGCCGAGACGCTCGCCGGAATCGAATCAGGTTCTGTCGACGTCGTCACCACCCGCTCGGTTTTGATCTATGTAGCAGACAAAGCAGCGGCTTTCGACTCCTTCCGGCGAGTATTACGCCCAGGTGGACGGATCTCGCTCTTCGAGCCGATCAACCGCCGTTATCTGGCGCTGAACAAGGACACGCTGTTCGGCTACGACATCCGGCCCGTGGCGGAGGCGGCCGCCAAGGTCCGCGCCGTCTTCGAGAGCGCAGCGCCCCCGGACGGGTCCATGCTCGGATTCGACGAGAGCGACCTGCTCGACTTCGTGGAACGCGCCGGCTTCGAGGACATCACCGTGCGCCTCGAACTCTCGAGTAGCAGCAACACGCCGTACGCCGGCATGCCCTGGAGCAAGCTCCTTGCCACCAGCCCGAACCCCACCGCACCGACGTACGGCAAAGCCATCGCGGAAGCCCTCACAGACGACGAGGCCGCCGCCTTCGAGGCGCATCTGCGTCCACTTGTCGAGGAATCGGCCCCGGGACGGATCCGGCACTCGGTCGCCTACGTCTCAGCCCGCCGCCCCTAGCTGACCACACGCCGCCCGCGTGGATGCCCAGCCGCACCGCGGCACCGACCACGTTGCGCAGAGACGCCGGCGGGGCAACTACGCACCGATCAGGTGCCGGCGCAACCATTCGACAGCGTGCCGGTCGACCTCCCTGGCGTGCGGGGTCTGCTCGGCAGGCTCCATGCCTGGCTCTTCCGCGAGCGCGTGGCCCATACCTGCGATGGTGACGAGATCGGTACGCCCGGGTACGTCACCATGACCGTCGAGCGCTTCGCGCAGCGCACTGGCCGGTTTGGCGAAAGCGTCGGCGTCGTCGTCCTCGCCGACGACGAGAAGCACCGCCGGCTGATGCGGCCGCACAACGTCCCCGGCCCGGGCCACGAAATCCAGCCGCTCAGCAACCTCCGACGACTCAGGCGACCACGGGTAGGTGATGCCGAACTGCCGCGCCATCGCCTCCACCGCCGGCCGAAGTTGCACCAACGGGCTGACCAGAACCGCAGCGTCGATCTTGGCGCTGCTCTCGGCGAGAACCACGAGCGCCACGGCGGCTCCGAGTGACCCGCCGAGCACGCCGAGCGGACCGTCGCTCAGACCCAGCCGATCGCGGAGTTCGGCCATCACCGGCGAGAACTCCTGGGCCGCTTGGTCCACGATCGGCCCTTGAAGGTTGAGCACGGCGTCCTCGAACCCAAGCCGCATGATCTCCTCGAACCCGCCGTCCGGCAGCCGCGAGCCGCTCATGGGCAACCCCAGGTAGATGCGCCACGCGTCGAGACCCTCCAACGGCATTGCCGCCGCAAACGCGGCCTCGGTCCGTGGTGCGTCCATCATGTGCCACGCCACGATGACCGGTGCCGAGCTCCGCTCGGCCGTGGCGGGCGGGAAGGCCACGAATGGGACGCCGGCAGCATGACCGGTGATGTGGTGTGCGGTGTTGGGCATTGGTTCTCCTTCTATATTGGACAGTGTCCAATATAGTTGAACGTTGTACAATTCGCAACCATGAGCACACCGCGGACTCGTGGCCAGCGCGCCGGACTGACTCGCCAGGACGTCCTGACCACAGCGCAGCAACTGATCTCGGAAAGCGGCCTCGATGGGTTGACCATGCGTAGCCTCGCCCGCAGGCTCGACGTCGCCCCCAACGCGCTCTACAGCTACGTGCCGAACAAGACCGCGCTGATCGACGGCTTACTCGATGAGGCCCTTGCCACAGTAGACGCTCCACCCCCAGAGGCGGGCACACCGGCCGACGGGCTGTCAGCGATCATGACCTCGACGTACGAAGTTCTCCTCGCCCACGTTGACCTGGTACCGCTGTACTTGGCCCGACAAGGTGCTCGCGGCCCCAATGCGCGCCGCCTCGGCGACATCATGCTCAGCCTTCTGAGTGCCGCTGGAATCACCGACGCGGCCGCTCACGAGGCCGTGCGCGTACTGATCGTCTACACGATCGGGTTCGCCGCGCTGGCCACCCCGCCTTCCCTCGCCGTGACCAGCGCCGATACCGAAGTCGCGGGACCCCACTCAGAAACAACACCGGCCGGACTACCCCTGAGCGCCGACGAGCTCTCCGCCAACTTCGCCACCGGCCTTCGCTGGCTCCTGGACGGCATCCTCGCCCCCACCTCCCGGTGATCGACAGTGGGTTGTGGCTGTTCTCGGCAGCACAAAATGGGGCAGAAGGTACCAGGGAACAGCCACAACCCACTGTCGATCACCGGGAGGTGGGTGGCGCCCCAGTTGCTCGAAAAGTTCAAGAATGCCTTCCCACATGCTTGATCTGAGCAACTTCTATCGGGCACTATGACGCAACCCGCATCTACCGGTAGCGCTCAGGAGGATCGACGTGGATCTCCAACTGCTGGCGGCGCTTGTCCTCGGGATCGCAACGATCGTCGTGCTCGTGTTGTGGACCCGGCTGGACGCGTTCGTCGCCCTGCTCATCGCCGCGCTCGTGGTCGGTTTCGTCGCCGGCTCACCTGCCACCGACACCCTTGGCTCCATCACCACCGGTTTCGGCAACACCATGGGATCGATCGGCATCGTCATCGGTCTCGGTGTCGCGGTCGGCAAGATACTCGAAGTCTCCGGTGCCGCGGACGCGCTGGCCAGGGCGTTCGTCAAAGCACTCGGCAAGGGCCGAGAACCCTGGGCGATGGCCGGGACCGGCGGTCTCGTGTCCATCCCCGTCTTCTGCGACTCCGGCTACGTGATCATGAACCCGCTCGCCCGCTCCATCGCCCGCAGGAAAGGTGCCGGATACGTCACCCTGGCCCTCGCGCTCGGTTGCGGGATGACACTCACCCACCATCTCGTACCGCCGACGCCCGGTCCGCTGGCTGTCGCCGGGATCATCGGCGCGGACCTCGGTGGCCTCATCCTCGCCGGCCTCGTCTTCACCCTCCTGCTGATGCCGATCGTCGTGATGTACGCCCGCTGGATCGGCCCGCAGCTGGAAGACCAGGTTGTACCTGAGGTCCGCAAAGCGGTCTACAGCTCCGTCACCGTCACCGCCTCCGGAACGTCGGCTACGACGCCCTCGGGCGGTGCCGCGGCCGACGCCGGCACCACGGCAGACAGTGCGGATGCTTCGGCGGCTCGCCCGGGCAGTCCGGCGGCTGTCCACGACGACGAGCCCGTCCACGCACTCGGCGAGGCGCCGCCGGGAGGCAAGCCGCATCGGATGTCGGCGGGCCTGGCGTCACTTCCGCTACTCGTTCCGCTGTTGCTGATCGTCGCCAATACGGTCACCACCGCGATCGACCGGAACAGGCAGGGCGTACTGGCCGGTGACGACGAGTACGAACCGTCCGGCATCGCCGACGTGATGGCGTTCATCGGCAGCCCGGTCGTGGCGCTGATCATCGGCATCCTGCTGGCCGTGTACGTTCTGCTGCCGAAGTGGACCACCCGCACGCAGGTGACCGGATGGCTGGCACAGGCCGCGTCGGCCGCGGGTCTGATCCTGCTCATCACCGGCGCCGGCGGTGCGCTCGGGCAGGTGCTCCGGGATTCCGGTGTCGGCGATGAACTGGCCGAAGCCATCGCGTCGTGGAACCTCCCCGGCGTCCTCGTGCCGTTCCTGATCGCGTCGCTGGTCCGGATCGCCCAGGGCTCTGGAACCGTAGCGATGATCACCGCTGCCTCGGTCTCGGCGCCACTGGTCGTGGGGTTGGGCATCTCCCCCGTCGTCGCCGCATTGGCATGTTGCGCGGGGTCGATGGTCTTCAGCTATTTCAACGACTCCTACTTCTGGGTGGTCACCCGCTTCACCGGGCTCGACGGCATGGCGGCGATCAAGGGCTGGTCAGGCATCACCACAGCCGTGTGGCTCGGATCGCTGCCTCTCCTGCTGATCGCGAGTGCCGTTCTGTGACCGAGAATGACCCTGTGACAGGCAACGCGGTACTTGTCATCGCCGACGACCTCACCGGAGCGAACGCCACCGCCGCCGGGTTCGCGCGGGACGGCCTGCGGGCGGTGACGGTGGGTGCTGACCAGGGGGCTGGCGTCGTGGCCGAGTTCGCCTCGCGTTTCGATGTGGTGGTGGTCAGCACCGATGCCCGCCATGCCAATCCTGCCGACGCCGCTGCGCGGGTCACCGAGACGGTCCGCGCGGGCTGGCCGGTCAAGCTGGTCAGCAACCGGATCGACTCGACGTTGCGCGGCAATGTCGGCGCGACGACCGAGGCGACACTGAAAGCAGTCGCCGCCGAGTCCGGACGGCGCGCCGTCGCCCTGTGTATGCCGGCTCATCCGCAGGCGCACCGGCAGACCGTCGAAGGCGCTCAGCTTCTCGACGGTGTCCGGCTGGAAGACACCGAGCTCGCCCGCGACCCACGATCGCCTGTACACCAGTCCGGCATCGCGGAAGTGCTTCGTCATCAAGCTGATCTACGGGTGACGCATCTACCCCTGTCCTTGGTGACCGGGCCGGCCGACGCCATGCGCCAGGCCGTGCGCGAGCAACTTGCCGGTGGAGCCGACGTGATCGTCGCCGATGCCCTCACCACCGACCATCTCGACCGTGTCGCACGCGCAGCTGCCACGGCCGGAGACGCGGACACGGTGTGGGTCAGCGTTGACTCAGGGCCTGGATCGGTGGCTCTGGCCAGTGCGCTCGGCATCACGAGACACGCTGAAGGCGCTCCGGTGCTCGCCGTATCCGGCTCGGCCACCAGGCTGACCCGGGAACAGCTCGCCAAGCTGTGCGATGAGCTTCCGGTCAGCGTGGTCCGGACAGTGCCTGGGCCAGAGGGTCCAGATGTGGTGCCCGATGTAGATGCGACCGCGGCAGCCTTGGACGTCGCGCTGTCCACGGCCGGTCCGGACGACGTCGTACTTCTTGCGACCGTTCTCGACGAGGCCGACGTCGTCGATCTCGATCCCGGCGCCGCTGAACGTATACCCGCGGCGCTGGCCCGGGTGGTGCGGCGCTCGCTCGAACGTCACACAGTGGACGGCGTCTTCTCAACCGGCGGTGACATCACGGCCGCGCTGTTCGCAGAGCTGGCAGCTCACGGTCTCGACGTCCAGGAGGAACTCGTTCCGCTCGCCGTTGCTGGCACCTTCGTCGGCGGTCCATGGGCCGGACTACCAGTTGTCACCAAGGGAGGTCTGGTCGGCGACGCCGACACCACGGTGGCCTGCGTCCAGCACTTGCGGCGGGCCGCCGAGGCAAGCCGCAGACACGTGCGCACCGCGCAGTCACGCGTGTCCATCACCACCCCGATCAGGAGGACCACATGAGCCGACCCGTACTCGCCGTGACGCTGGGCGACCCCGTCGGAATCGGGCCGGAGATCACCGCCCGCACACTCGCCGAGGTCGCTGGTCAGGACGGGCACCACGGGGTAGCCGTCGGCGACGCCGAGGCGCTACGCAGAGGTGTGCGCGCATCCGGGCTGGACGTCGACGTGCGCCAAGTGAGCGACTTCACGATCGCGCCCGCCGGGCCCGGCACCATCGACGTCCTCGACATCGATGTCCTCGGTTCCGACGTTCCGGACTGGGGTGTGGTCGACGGACGCGCGGGCCGGGCCGCCGTCGTCGCTATCGAGGTCGCTACCCGGGCCGCCATGGCCGGAGAGGTGGCCGGCATCGTCACGGGCCCCATTCACAAGGAAGCCATCTGGGCAGCCGGCTCGAAGCATCTCGGGCACACGGAGATGCTCGGTGAGCTCACCGGAGTGACCCGACAGAACACGATGTTCGTCGTTCGGAATACCGCCGTCGACGGACATCACCTGAGAATCTTCTTCACCACCCGGCACGTCTCCCTGCGCAAGGCGCTCGACCAGATCACCAAGGACACCGTGACACACGCCATCAAGGAGGCCGCGACAGCCTTACATGTCTTCGGCGTGGACGAACCACGCCTGGCGGTGGCCGCCCTCAACCCACACGGCGGCGAGAACGGCGCATTCGGCGACGAAGAGATCGTGCACATCGCGCCAGCATGTGACCGCGCCCGAGCGGAGGGCTTGGCGGTGTCCGGCCCGGTCCCGGCTGATTCGGTGTTCCATCAAGGTCTGGCCGGCCGGTTCGACGGCGTGCTCTCCCATTTCCATGATCAAGGACACATCGCGGCAAAAACCTATGATTTCGACGGCACCATCTCGGTCACCGTCGGTTTGCCCATCTTGCGCACCTCGGTCGATCATGGCACTGCCTTCGACATCGCCGGGACCGGTCAGGCCGATCACCACACCATGCTCTCGGCCTACCTGGCTGCGGTCGACTACAGCCCGTACGTTCCGAGGATCCGTTCGACGTACGGCGGCTGACGAAGGACATTACCGGGGCTGAGCGGAACGAAGGGGGACGGGGACGTGGAGGCACGGGGTGTCCGGCGTGGCACAAGAGAACGACACAAGGCTCTGCTGGAGCTGCTACGGCAAGGAACCACCCACGTGGAGGATCTCGCCGCCACCCTGTCGGTGTCACCGTCCACGGTCCGGCGCGACCTCAGCCGGTTGACCGCCGATCGGCAAGTAGCACGCACATACGGCGGCGCGGTAGTGCCGGAGGCGTTCCACGAGCGGCCGATCGAGGAGAGTGCCCGGGTCCGGCTGCAGGCCAAGGCGGCGATCGCGGCCGCGGCGCGACCCATGATCACCGCGGGCACTACCGTCTTCATCGATGCCGGCACCACGTGCTCCGCCCTGGCCAGGATCGTTGCTGATGATGACTGGCGGGGCGACGGGCCCCTCGTCGTCACCCGTGGGCTGGAAACGGCCAACACGCTGGCGTCGTCGAAGCACGTCGAGGTGGTGATTCTCGGTGGCCGGGTACGCAAGCTCAGTCATGGCCTTGTCGGCCCGCTGACCGACCTCGCACTGGACCGGCTGTCGTTTTCGGTGGCGTTTCTCGGCGCCGACGCGGTGGATCCACGACGAGGCGTCGGTGAGCCCACCCTGGAGGAGACCTCGGTCAAGGAACGGATCGCCGCACGAGCGCTGCGAGTGGTGGTGCTGGCCGACTCGAGCAAACTCGCCGCCGCCGACGACGTCCCGGCCTGGACCAACCTGCGACCGGGTTGGACTTTGATCACCGATGCCGACGCCCCCACGGACCTCGCGGACAGGTGCACGGCCGCCGGGGTCACCCTCGTCCACGCCCCAACTAAATGAGGCTCTTGTGACCTTTCCGTGGGTGAGTTCATGGGGCCGCTGCTGACGGCTCGTGTTGCCCGGGGGCTTTCGGCGGGGTCCAGTTGTGATGTGTCGCGTTCGTCGGGTGGTTGCCGCTGGTTGTGAAGATCGTCGTGTGAACCACGCCGGGCCGGCGGAGCGGTATTCGACGTCGTGGAGATCGTCGTGCCAGCCAGTGCCGCTGTGCGCCGTCGGGATTCACACGACTGGGCACACACCCGTCGTGAAGATCGTCGTGTGAACCACGACCGGCGGCCCAGTGGGCGCGGGCGGTTCGAGCAGGCACGCCACCTAGCCCCAAAAGGGCCCGGGCATGCGCCACAACACACCCAACCGCCCACGGACACACCACCCGCCAAGGCACCTGCGCCCAGAGACACGACAGAAGCGCCCCATTTAGGTGGGCGCGGGTGAGGTGTCAAGGGCCGGCTCCCCCGGGGGGCAGCCCGGGCCCGTCCGGCTGTTCACAGCCGCAAACCTCGCATCCGCCGGAGCACGTCGCAAGCGCGCATGCACTGCTGATCGTTTACGCACTGTTCGGACGCAATCCGGGTTAGTTCAAGCAATTCTCCTTCCGGTGAAGGCTCCTGACATCCGGAAAGAAGCCGCCAAGACGCTCAACAATCCACACCGGCGGATACCGTCACTCCTGCTCATCTTGGGCAACTCACCCTTGCCCCAAGATGATTGAAAAAGAAACTTTGTGTGACTGATAGTGCGTGAAAATAAGGGTGACTGCTTGACATTGGTCGCCCTAGCGCTGAGCATGACATGCATGCGCTGAGCCGCCGCCCGCGCCCGGCGCCCACGGACGGGAGACAAACGGTTGGAGAACACCGCGCGTATCCACCGTCGGGACGACGACGGTCAGCCGACGCCTGCACCAAACGGACTCTCCGGCCAAGTGACGGAACATGTCCCGGATACCGGGCCCGCTGGTCCCGGGCCGGCGGAGCGGCCCACGTTGCGGCCCCGGCGGCTGAGCATCTGGCACCGATCAGCACCTCTGCGCTGGCTTTCACCAAGCATCTTGGTGATCACCCTGGTCGTCGCTTTCCCAGCGGCCTACATGGTCTGGATGTCGTTCCTGCGCATCAACCGGATCGGTCAGATCGAGGGGTTCACAGGTCTCGACAACTACCGCCGGCTGTTCTCCGAGCCCGCGCTGCCCCAGGTCATCAGCAACACCACGCTCTGGCTGATCGTCGTGGTCGGCCTCACCGTGCTGTTCTCGCTGGGTCTCGCCCAGTTCCTGTCGAAGTCGTTCTTCGGCCGCAGACTGGTCCGCCTCGCGCTCATCGTCCCCTGGGCCGCGTCTTTGGTGATGACAGCCACCGTGTGGCGGTTCATCTACGAGGGCGGGAACGGCCTGCTCAACCGGCTGCTCATGGATCTGGGAATTCTCAACGCACCGGTGGACTGGTACAAGGATCCGTCGGTCGCGTTCTTCTCGATCATGGCCGTCGGCGTCATCACCTCGATTCCGTTCACCACGTACGTCCTGCTGGCCGGCTTGCAGACCATTCCCCAGGAGGTCCTCGAGGCGGCGAAGATCGACGGCGCCGGCCCATTCGCCACTTACCGAAGCGTGATCCTTCCGTTGCTCCGGCCCTCGCTACTCGTGGCTCTGGTGCTCAACATGCTGCACGTGTTCAACGCGTTCACCGTCATCTGGGTGATCGCCGGACAGACGGCCGGGCATCACGCGGACACGACGGTGACGTGGATGTACAAGATCGCATTCACCGTGCAGCTGGATCCCGGAGAGGCCGCGGCGCTGGCCGTCGTGAATGTCATCTTCTTGACTCTGCTGGTAGCCGCCTATGTACGCATCCTGCGACCGGACCGCGATATCGCGGCGCAACCCGCGGCGAGTGCGACCGGATCGGTTCGGGCGAAAACCGCAGCAGCCATCGGCGGATGGTCAGAGCGCGTCAGAACGGGTCTTCGGCCGGCACTCGTGCCGCTACGCGGGGCCGGAAACGTCGTCGGACGCGCCTGGGCGCCGATCCGGCCAGTGGGTCTGAGCGTGATCGGCTTCCTGGTCGCCGCGTTTTTCCTCGCACCGTATCTCGCCATGCTGCTGGGGTCACTGAAAACCCAGGCCGAGATGTTCGCCGTGCCGGCGCCCTACCTGCCGCAGGAATGGACCTGGTCGAACTATGTAGACGTCTGGGACCGGATCCCCCTGGCCAACTACCTCCGGATCAGTCTCTTCGTGGCCGTGGCCGCGACGGTGGCAGTGCTATTCATCGCGGCACCGGCTGCCTACATCTTGGCCCGCTCGAAGTTCCGTGGCCGGGCCGCCTTCCTGGGCGTTGTGCTCGTCACTCAGATGTTTCCGGCCGTGGCGCTGCTTATCGGTCTCTACCGGCAGGCGCTGTTCGTCGATGGAGTACACACCTTCTGGTTCATCATCGCGGTCAACACCGCGTTCAATCTCGCCTTCGCGATCTGGATCATTCACGCGAACGTGAGCTCGATACCCGCCGACATCGACGAAGCCGCGATGATCGACGGCCTCGGACGATTCCGGATCATGCTCCGGATGATCCTCCCGCTGGCCGCCCCGGCCCTGATCACCGTCACGATCTTCACGTTCATCCAGGTGTGGAACGAATTCGTCATCGCACTGACCCTGTTCAACGATCCAGCGAATGGCCGGGTCCCGCTCACCGTCGGTGTCCAGCAGTTCATCGGCCTGTACGAGACGAACTATCAGTACCTGTTCGCGGCAGCTCTGATGGCTATCGTCCCCGCCGTCATCCTCTTCGCCGTCATCGAACGCCGCCTCGTCAGCGGCCTCACCGCGGGAAGCAGCCGCTGACTTCGATCCAATCGACCACCCCACTACATGAGGAGACCGCGATGAAGACACCACGTACAGCGTTGACCAGGCTCACGGTGATGATCGCCGGCGCCGCCCTACTAGCCGCCGGATGTGGGAACGACGACGACAACTCCGTCGGCACCGGAGACGGGCAATCGATCCGGCTCGTGGTCGCCCAGTACACCGAAGGGACTCAGCCCTACTGGGAAGAATTCATCGAGGAGTTCGAGGCGGAACATCCTGGCACGTCGGTAGAACTCCAGGTGATCGACTGGGGCAACTTGCGCAGTCAGGTCAACACCATGATCCAGACCCAGCAGATTCCGGATCTGCTGAACATCAACCTCTTTGCCGACTACGCGGAGGCGGACCTGCTCTACCGGGCCGACGAGGTCATGTCTGACGAGCAACTGGCCGATTTCGTCCCGGCCTTCGCCGAGAACGCATCGTACGACGGCACTCAGTACGCCTTCCCGTTCGTCGCCACGGTCAACGGGATGTACTACAACGCCACCATCTTGGAAGAAGCCGGACTCGACGGGCCGCCGGAGACGTGGGACGAATTCCGCGATGCCGCCGAGAAGATCGCCGACCTACCCGGCGACTACGTGCCGTACGCGCTCGCACTCGGCAGCGAAGGGGGCACCGGAGAGTTCGGCACCTGGGCCCGGTCCAACGACGGTGACTGGATGATCGATGGCGAGTGGACGATCAACGGGGACCGCAACGTCGAGACCCTCGAGTTCCTCGCCGAGTTGTCCGAGGACGGCCTCACCCAGCCCAACCCAGGTCAGACCAACCGGGCCGACGGAACCTGGCCGCTGTTCGCCCAAGGGCGCGCCGCGATGGTCTATGCCTCGTTCGGCACTCGTGCGTTCATGGGCCCGGTCGAAGAGTCCGGCATCGAGTTCGGCGTGGCCACACATCCCACCAACAACGACGCCGAACCGTCCACCCACGGCATCCAGGACTACCTGATGGCCTTCCGCAAGGAGGACAACCAGCAGGCAGTGTCGGACTTTCTGGCCTACTTCTACCAGCCGGAGAACTACGCCGAGTACCTGCGCGTGGAAGGGCTGCTCCCGACGACGGAGTCCGGTGCCAACGAGTTCCGCGACGACGACGAGTTCGGGCAGTACGTCGAACTGCTGGAGCACGCCCGCTTCGACCCCGCCGCTCAGCCGGTGTGGGCGGAGCTGCGTGGCACGCTCGACAGTGACCTCGGCACCGGCGTGGCCCCGAACGCCGACCCCCAGGAGCTGCTCGACCGGATTCAGAGCATCGCCGAAGCCGGGCTGTGAGCTCAGGTGTGCGCGACGCTCCGGGACTCCGGCCGACCAGCAGGATCTCCTACCGTGGGCCGGTCCCAAGTGATCCGGCCAGTACGGTCGGCTGCGTCACCGAGGGAGAATTCTTCTGCCGTGGGTGGATCAAACAGGTCCTCCCAGAACGTCAAGCGGCCGCTGCCCAGCGCGGTCGAATAGGTCAGGCCATGGCCGTCGAGATCATAGATCCGGTACGCCGACGCGCCGGGGCCGAGCCCACCCGCGGTCATCTGCACACAATGGTCACCGATCGGCCGCACCGAGTTGACGTGTACGTGCCCGCACGCGTACACAGCGACGTTGCGGTGAGCCAGGATCAGCTCGAGCAGCGCCGGTGCCGTGGTCGGCAGAAATTCGGCCGACCCGAACTCGATCGAGACATCGGCGTCTCGCGTGTCCACCACCGGGTAATGTCCGCACAGAATCACCGGGCGGTCGTCGGCGGCCAGCAAACGCTCCAGCCGGGGCAACGCGCCGTCCGGGTCCCCCTCCCGCAACCCGATACCGATTACCCGGACGCTGCCGAGGTCGTGGCTGACCACCGGACTCGGGTGGAAGATCGTGCCGTAATGCGTCTCCGGATACGGCACGTCCTGGTAGGCCTCGTTCTCGGGATTGTCCACCGCACGCGCGGGGCTCGGGCCGAGGTCATGATTCCCAGGAACGGTCAGGGCCGGCGCCCCCAGTCCGCTGATCCACTCCCGGGCCAGCACGAGGTGCTCGCGGTATCGGGCGCCGTAGTTGGTCACGTCTCCCGTCACGATGATCAGATCAGCTCCGGTTCGCCTGAGCTGGATCCGATCACGTTCGAGCGATGCCATCAAGCCTGGGAAGCGCCGCTCGGGTTCGGGCTCGATATGCAGGTCAGAGATATGCACGATGCGCATCGGTACGGCGCTCCTTGCTCCGGTTCACCCGGTCCAGTCGCTCAGTTCAGACTAATGATGCTTGTTTATGACTGAGTTAAGATATAAACGATTATAAATGGTCAGCTTACTGCGTTTCCCACCGCCGTCGCTGATCCCGAATGCACCACGAGACGGCGTCGAACACGCACTGGAGGTTCCTTTGACGAGCACGACCCACGTCCACGCCGAGATCGAGACCCAACCTGACTGCTGGCGGCAAGCGGCGCAGTTGGCATCGTCATCTGTCGCACAGCTACCTCGCCCAGGCGAACGGGTCGCGGTCGTCGGCTGTGGTACGTCCTGGTTCATGGCGGAGGCCTACGCGACCCTGCGAGAACACCGCGGGCAGGGGGAGACCGACGCGTTCGCCGCATCCGAGTATCCGGCCGACCGCCGTTACGACCGGATCGTGGCGATCACCCGCTCCGGAACCACCAGCGAGGTCCTCGACCTCCTCCGCGACGCGACCCCACACACACCAACGGTCGCCCTGACCGCCGATCCAGCAACACCCGTCGCCGATCTCGCGGGCGAACTCGTCGTGCTCGATTTCGCCGACGAGAAGTCGGTGGTCCAGACCCGGTTCGCCACCAGCGTCATCGCCTTGTTGCGCACTCACATCGGCGACGAGATCGACACGGCCCGGGCACAGACGGAACAGATCCTGAACAGCCCCGCAGACGACGCTCTCACCGGGTACCGCCAGTTCGTCTACCTCGGCCAGGGCTGGACGGTTGGCCTGGCACACGAGGCGGCGCTGAAGATGCGGGAAGCAGCTCTGGCCTGGGCGGAGTCGTACCCCGCCATGGACTACCGGCACGGTCCGATCAGCCTGGCCGACCCGGATGGCGTGGTGTGGTTCGTCGGCGGCGCCGCCCCCAGCGGTCTGATCGACGAGGTACGCGCCACAGGTGCTCACGTCGTCGCCGATCAGCTCGATCCCCTGGCCGATCTAGTCCGCGCGCAGCGTCTCGCGGTCGCCGCCGGCCTGACCAAAGGGCTCGACCCGGACCGGCCCCGCAATCTCAACCGTTCCGTCGTCCTGGAGGCGAGCCGACGTTGAACACCCCATCGGACACGATCGTCGCCCTTGATGTCGGGGGAACCTGGCTCAAGGGCGCTGCTCTTGCCCGCGACGGGACCGCGCTGACATCGCTCAGCCGCAGCACTGGTGCGGCGGACGGACCCGAAGCGGTCATCGAGCACATCCTCGACGCACTGGTCGAGGTCCGGGACCATCCGGCTACCGGACAGCCTGCCGCCGTCGGCCTGGCTGTTCCCGGCATCGTGGACGTCGCCGCAGGCAGGGCGGTGTGGTCGGAGAACCTGCGCTGGAAGGACGTGCCTATCCGGGCCCTCGCCGAAGAGCGGACCGGACTGCCGGTCGCGCTCATGCACGACGTCCGGGCCGGCGGTCTCGCCGAAAGCCAGGTCGGTGCCGCGGCCGGGCACGCCAACGTGTTGTTCGTCCCCATTGGGACAGGTGTCGCCGCCGCCATCATCGTCGACGGCCGGATCCTCGACGGCCAGGGCATGGCTGGTGAGCTCGGCCATGTCGACGTGGGCCACACCGAGCCGTGCGCCTGTGGCGGCGCCGGCTGCCTGGAGGCGATCGCGTCGGCAGCGGCAATCGCCCGGCGTTACTCGGCCCGGTCCGGAATACAGGTCACCGGCGCGGCCGATGTCCTGGCTCGCAAACAGGCCGGGGATCCGGACGCCGGCGAAGTTTGGGCCCAAGCCGTCGACGCCCTGGCGCTGGCGCTGGCCATCGCGTGCTCACTCCTCGCACCAGAAGTCATCGTGCTCGGTGGCGGCCTGGCCCAGGCCGGCCCCGAACTCTTCAAGCCATTGTCAGCCGGGCTCTCCCACCGGCTCACGTTCCAGCGACACCCTCGGCTCGTACCGGCCACGCTCGGCGACCGTGCAGGCTGCATCGGTGCCGGGATGATGGCACAGGCGCTCATTGACAAGCGGGCGGAGACCGGCGGATGACGATCGTGACCGTCACCCCGAACCCGGCGCTGGATGTCACCTACCTCGTGGCCGCACTGCGCCCCGGCCAGATGCACCGAGTCCACTCCGTGGCGTCGCGTCCCGGGGGGAAAGGCATCAACGTCGCACGAGTACTGCACCGACTGGGTGTCCCAGTGCTCGTGACCGGTCTCGTCGGCGGCCCGGACGGTACGGCTCTGCGGGCCGGCCTGTATGAGCTCGGCATCGACGATCAGCTGGTCGACGCGGACATCGCCACCCGCCGCACAGTGACCGTCGTCGAGAACGGCTCGGGAGCCGCCACCCTGCTGAACGAACCCGGACCGGTGCTCGACGCCGACCAGTGGGACAGGCTGGCCACGCGTGTCACCGATCTGCTGCGGGCCGACGCCGAGGTCGTCACCTTCTCGGGTAGCCTCCCACCCGGTGTCCCTCCAACCGCACTCGCCGATCTGGCCAGCACCGTGACCGGCACCGGCGTCCCGGCGTTGGTCGACACCTCTGGCCCGGCGCTGACAGCAGTCGCCCAAGCGGCCGCCCACCGGCCAACCGACGGGGCCGCTGGCCGCCTCGTCCTCAAACCCAACGCCGAGGAGCTGGCTGAGGTCACGGGGCTCAGTGAGCCACGCCGCGCCGCGGCCAACCTGCGAGCCACCACCGGCGCTACCGTGGTGGTCTCGCTGGGCCCGGACGGGCTGCTGGCCGCCACACCTGAGGGCATCTGGTCCGCCCGGTTGCCCGAACCGCTCAGCGGCAACCCGACCGGCGCTGGTGACTCCGTCGTCGCTGCGCTAGCAATGGGCATACACAACTCCCTGAGCTGGCCGGAGACGCTCCGCTCAGCATGCGCGGTATCGGCCGCCACCGTCCTCGCGCCCGTGGCCGGCGAATACGAGCCGGCTGAATACCGGCGCCTGCGACATGCCGTAGACATCGAAGAGGTGACTCTGTGACCCTGGCAACCACGACCGAGATCCTCCGACCGGCCGCCAAGGCAGGACAGGGAGTAGGGGCGTTCAACGTCATCCTGCTCGAGCATGCTGAGGCGTACGTCGCCGCCGCGGAAACCACGGGGTTACCCGTCGTCCTGCAGATCAGCGAGAACTGCGTGCGCTATCACGGCGCACTCGCGCCACTCGGCCTGGCCACACTGGAGCTCGCCCGCCGCTCGTCCGTGCCGGTCGCGGTCCATCTGGATCACGCTGAGGACGTCGCCCTCGTTCACGAGGCGGTCGAACTCGGCTTCACCAGCGTGATGTACGACGGCTCAACGTTGGATTACGAGACCAACGTGGCGCGCACGGCCGAGGTCGTCGCACACTGCCAGCAACGTGGCGTGCCGGTCGAAGCCGAACTCGGGGAGGTCGGTGGGAAAGACGGCGTGCACGCACCCGGGGCCCGGACCGACCCGGGCGAGGCCCGCGCGTTCGTGGCCGCGACCGGAGTCGACGCGCTGGCTGTCGCCGTCGGCAGCTCCCACGCCATGACCGCGCGCCACGCCGTTCTCGACGAGACTCTGATCCGCGAGCTGGAACAGGCGGTCCCGGTCCCCCTCGTGCTCCATGGTTCGAGCGGGGTGCCGGATTCCGGGCTCACCGCCGCCGTACGTGCCGGCCTGACAAAGATCAACATCGCCACCCACCTCAACGTGGTGTTCACCTCAGCGGTGCGAGATCGACTCGCCCGTGACGATGGCACCGTCGATCCCCGCAAGTACATCACCTCCGGGCGCGACGCTGTCACCACCGAAACCGTCCGCCTGCTGGAACTCCTGCACGGAGCCGGCCGATGAGCGCCCCGGCCCACACCGACGGTGACGCCACAGTCGCGATACGGGTCCTGACGTTCAACATCCGCCATGGCGAAGGCATCGACGACCGTCTCGATCTCGAGAGAATCGCCCGGATCATCCATGCCGCCGACGCCGACGTCGTGGCCCTGCAGGAGGTAGACCGGCATTTCGGCGGCCGCAGCCAGTTTCTCGATCAGACCTGGTGGCTGGGCCGCCGCCTCGGCATGACCGCGGTGTACGGCCCAGACATGACTCTGCCGCCGCCAGACATCGGCCGTCCACTGCGGGAATACGGCAACGCGATCTTGAGCCGGCTCCCAATCGAGACGTGGGACCACGTTCCGTTGCCGGCCTGGCCTGGTTTGGAGTCACGTGGACTGCTGCGCGCGTCGGTCCTGGCCGACAAGGTCCCGGTCGCGGTGTGGACCGCCCACCTCTCCCACGAAAACCCGGAACAACGAGCGGAGCAGGCCCGCGCCATCACCCGGATCATCCCCGAGGCACCGACCCGGCTCATCCTGACCGGCGACCTGAACGACGTGCCCGAAAGCCCGACCCTCTCCGAGCTCACCCGCACATTGACCGACACGTGGGCGGCCACCCGTACCGAGCATGGCCGCACCTACGACTCGGTGACCCGGACAATTCGCATCGACTACATCCTGACCTCTGCTGACGTCGGTATCGCCCGAGTCGACCTTATCGACGTGGGTGACGCGTCCGACCACCTCGCCGTCATCGCGGATCTCCTCGTGCCCAGGGAATAGCCTATGCTTCGTGCCACCCGTCGCCGTTCGGCCCGCATCACGTCCATTGTCGAGCAGCTGGTGGCGGGTGCCGAGGTGAGTGTGCGGTCCCTGGCCCGCGAGTTCCGCGTGTCCGCTGCCACAATCCGCCGCGACCTCGTCCTTTTGGAGCAGCAAGGAATTCTCTCCCGGACCCACGGCGGCGCGGTGTCGTCCGATGAATTCGCTGCGCCCCCCTTGCCTTATCGCGCCGAGCACACCGAGGCGAAAGCCCGAATCGCCGTCCGCGCCGCGGCATCGATACCGGCTCTTCACAATCGAGGGTGTAGCGGTCGGCGGTGGGCGTCGGCGGTGCGTCGGTGTCCGGATAGAGGTCGAGGTCTCCCGATGATGGAGGTTCCTACGCCGCCCATCTGGAAGACCTCGACGTG